>JAYEJY010000162.1:0-3187 GCA_034660795.1 Promethearchaeati archaeon
AGTAGTTTTTTAAAATAAGATTTGTATGCTTTTAAAGTATAAGAGAAATTAATAACATATACTGTTTTTTATTAGAGATTAAAAGCACAACCTTTTTGAATTACAAAATTATTCATAAATACAAATTGAGGTTTCAGTAAATGAAATTTAAAGGCGTAGAGGTGGAAGATACTTATTGCGAAGCATTTGATGGATTAGTTTGTCGGTTAATGGTGACGCTCAGAGATGAACAATTAATGCAATATACCGCAGCTCAATGTTCAGCGCTTCCATCTATTGTCGTAGGTCGTACAGAGGCTGGTATTGAACGATGGATTCAAGGGAATGAAACACCGGATAATAATCCCGGTTTCTTAGTGCAAATTTGGGGTGGATATAACTCCAAACAAAAGAAAAAAAGCATAAAAAAATTCTATAAAGAACTGGAATTGCGGATTAGACAGGGTATTTTGGTTGTCCCAACAACAACTGTTTTCAATGCTTTAGAATCAAAGAAAACATTGGATTTAATGGAAAATGTGGGCTATTGTGGGGATGTTTATCAAGAAGAAACTATGCTGTATGATAGAAACATGATTAAAATTCCTTTAATGATGGGTGATTGGTATATCGAGCGAGAAATAGGGTATAAAATCGGTATTTCGGGCGGAAACATTTGGTTAATGTGTAATTCAGAAGATAGCGCTTTAAAAGCAGGTAAAAAAATCTTAAATACCCTCTATCCCATGGAAAATATTATCACTCCTTTTGCAATTTGCTCCGCAGGCTCCAAACCAGTTTATAAGAATCAACCACATCCTGATATTGGTCCAACAACAAATCATCCGTATTGTCCAACCTTACGCAACGATATTGAAGATTCTAAGGTCCCTGAAGGTGTAGTAAGCATTCCAGAAATTGTAATTAATGGTTTAACTATGGAAGATGTCCAAAAAGCTATGAAAGAAGCCATTAAAGTTGCAGTTAAAGTAAAAGGTGTTATGAAAATTTCCGCTGGAAATTTTGGTGGCAAATTAGGAAAATATAAGATTCATTTGAAGGATTTAATTGAGGAAGAATAATACTCTTCCCTAAACTTATTTTTTAGCTGGTTTGTATTCATTCTCTCGTCCAAATGTTTCTTCGCATATTTTGGAAACTTTTTTGGTATGTTTTGATGAAGCAAAAACATACATTCTCCATAAATCTTCATATGCATCTTCTAATGCTTTTATATCTGCTGAAGGGTGCGGTCGTTGATTTAACCGAGTTAATTCTCCATTAATATTTTTGATTAAAACTTCTGCTTCTTTTAAAGCAGAAGAGCTTAGACAATGAATGATAACATCTGAAGCATTAATGGATTTATCTTTCGTCTCTTTACGCAATCGATCTATAATCATTTGTTCTACTTGTTCCCTTTCCGATGTTGGAGGATTAAATTTTTTGATGAATTTTTCACGACTTCCCCGGGAGCTCAATGAAGAACTTGATAAAACGAAAGCTCTTTTTAGAAGGCGTCTCTCTTCTACGCCTTCAACCAGTTTTCTAATTGGATCTGTTTTATCTCTTTTTATGGGTTCATTTTTTAAGAAATGAAGAAGGGACCAATCATTAAAATGATATAAATCATCTCGAGTGATTAAATTTTCTTTACTCGCTAATTCAAGTGCCTTGGAAATCATTGCCCCTGAAGCCAATTTAGCATGATGATAATAGACTCTTTCAGTGAGAAAATACCGTAAGCGCAAAAGATGGAGAATTTCAGAGCGCGCATCTGACCGTTCCATCATATTTTTTACAAAATCAAGTACCAACTTGTCATCTTGTATGATAAAATAATCAAAAATTCGGTCATCATAATCCTTCGTAATTCCGGTATAATAACAATCTCTTCGTAAATAATCTAAAAGATCTGCACAAATAGTGTCATTAATGATTTGTCCCTTCCATGGTTCTTTTGTAGTTTTTATCATCGGGTCGGTATGTACTAACATATTCAAGAGTTCTTTTTTTATTCCCCAGCCTTCTAATAAATCCCCTAATAAACCTTTATTCAAAATGTCCTGGAAATAGTCTTTTTTATCATGTCGGTCAAAAATTCGCCTTTCATCCTCAAATGTATGACCATAGGGTACATGAGTACAATCATGAACTAAACCTGCAATAGAAATCAATTCTTTAGTTGGTTCATCAATTATAAAGCCTTTCTTTTCTAATCCTTTGATTATTTGTTTAGCAATAAAGGCTGTACCTAAACTATGGTTAAAACGAGTATGAGTTGCCCCAGGATATACTAAATATGTTGTACCTAGTTGTTTTACTCCGCGTAAACGTTGTATTGCTGGACAATCAATAATTTTTTGTTCTTTTTTTGTAAAATAAATATCACCATGAACAGGGTCTCTTACGAGCATTAATTCTTCAACTCATAAATAATTAACTATTTAGCATTCTGAATATCTTTTTTCATAATCATTAATATTTGGTATAATCAGAAAGTACAAAAGTCTGGTTAATAATTAAATTCAAAAATCATTCTGCGTATTTCGAAAAATAAAAAAGAGATTATAAAAAAGGAAATAACTATGACAAAATATCAAATTGGTGTTATTGGTAGTAGAAAGCTTAATCTAGATAATGAAAAGGATAAAACAGCGTGGGATTTTGCTTATAAGGTAGGGTTTTCGCTTGGAAGAGCAGTTAATGTTATTGTTTTAACCTGTGGAATGTCTGGAGTTGCTGAGGCCGCCTCAAAAGGAGCAAAAGAAGCAGGCGGAGTAGCAGTGAATCTTGTTCCAGGCTTTTTTAAGGAAGAAGGTTCAGATGAGGCATCTGTTCGTATTGCAACCTTAATTGAAAATAAAGAAAAAAGTCTCCCAATAGTTTATTCAAGTGACTGCTTAATAGCACTAGGTGGTGGGGAAGAAACAGGTATGCAGATATCTCAAGCAGTTGATTTAGGATTACATGTTGTAATTTATTCAAAAGCTGGCGGAATTTCCTCTGAAGTTTTTACTAATCTTGAACCCGCTTTTCAAAAAATGCGTTCAAGTCAATTAGTCTATTTAGTTGAATCACCTAAAGAAGCTGTAGAGTTAGCTAAAAAATTTGCCAAAGAAAAAATATCGAAAAATCAAAGAATAGAAATTAATGAGGAATTACAATTATCCAATAAAATGCAAATTATCACAAATGAAATTCAACT
>JAYEJY010000163.1:0-3158 GCA_034660795.1 Promethearchaeati archaeon
TATTTTGTAGTATTGATTAATCTTATACCATATGATTCATTGCATATTATTTCTAAATTTGCAATTTGATAGGGATCTGATTTTAGTCCTGAACCTGTAAAATTATACTTACTAAAATCCGCATCTGAAGTAATATTAATCCACTCATGTGGAGTATACCTCAGTGAATGCTTTTTAGATGAATGCTGAGAATAGCTATATGGATGGTTTTCAACAAGATTATCATATTGTGTTATAACTGATGTTAGAAAAAACAAACACAAACAAACTAATGCAATTATGGTTTTACTGTCCCTTTTATGAACATCTCTTCTCATAGACTTCTTTCCCAATAGTTGTTTACCTCTTAATTCATAATAAAAGATATATCTTAGCTGGTTCTTTTTCATATTTAAGGAATTAGGATTATAAGAAAAAAGGATTTAAAAGAAAACCTTGATTATTTTGAAAAGCTTCCCTGCTACTTTATCTTAGAAAAGAAACTTGAACCTTTTTTAAGCAGTAGAAGTATAGTAGAAAACATGAATGAACAGACCGCTCAACCAAAGACATTAGCAGCTGTTTTTGCTCATCCCGATGATGAAGCAAGTGTCATTGGAACGCTTGCGAATCATTGTGACCGAGGAGATAATGTTCATGTTATTTTCATGACTCGGGGGGAGAATGCGTCCTCTTTGTATTGTTCACCTGATGAAATTATGGCCATCCGACAAGGGCATGCTAAAAAAATCAGTGACATTCTAGGTGCTAATTATCATTTGCTGGATTTACCTGACTCAGGTGTTGAATTAACTGTTGCAAATGCTAAAAAACTTGCAAGAGTATTCAAGGAAATAAAGCCAGATATTATCCTTACATGGGGAGAAGCACAACAACCAGGATATGGGCATCCAGATCATCGCTATACCTCAAAATTAACCATAGATGCGATTTCTTATATGCGTTATAAGAATGAAAAGGATGATTACGAACCTCATAGAAAATCTATTAGTCTTTACACCACTTATTATCCCCTGAAACCCTCGACGGAGAGACCCTTTTTTATTGATGTTTCAACACAACTGGAAAAGATAATGGCTGTTTTAGACATCTACACGGAAGCCTATGGTAATTGGCAGGTAAAAGACTATATCAAAACGCAGCTCAATATGTTTGGCAGAATTGCTGGTGTTAAATATGCTGAAGCTTTTGTAAAAATCCTCTGGGGAACAGCACAGCCATATCTTTACTAAGTTGTGTTATACTGAAAAATTTAGAATTGGAATAATTCTTTACCATTTTCCCAATAAATTCTTTGTAAGACAGAATGTGGTAAATCTAACCCGTTCACGATCGTTTCATTATTATTTTCAGGATCAGGAATCGGTAAAGGCAGGTTTTTAACAGCTGTTTCAAATAATGCCTGATACGTGAAATATCGATTATAGTAATAATCCGGTAAAGGTTCTCTATCTTTTCGACCACTCACTATATCTGTCCCAAAAAGAATACGATCTTGAAATTCTTGAAAAAATGCCCGTGCTTGGTGTGTTTGTGATGCAAAACTACGAGCCATCCATTTAGCTGAGGCGGTATCAATATAGAGATTAGGATACTTATGAAGCCAAGTACTTAATTGTTCTAAATGTTCTGGCTGACCTGCAAAATGAGCAGCCAGCACGTTTAATGATAGATGCCGTTTTAAAATCCCTTCTAATTGTGCTAAATGTTGTGCTTTTTTACCATAACGACTTTCTGGTTGGTACTTTATTTTATAATATAAATCCGGATCAGATACATGAATTAAGAGAACAAGATTGTGGTTAACCATTCGATCAAAAACAGGAGCGAATCGTGGATCATCAATGCGGTATCTTTTTGCTTCATCAATTTTAGTGGCATCAATCCTATCAATCCATCTTGGGGCGTGCCAAAATTTCACAATAGGAATGCCATCCGCTGCAATCTTATCTACTCCATTTATTACTTGTTCTATTTTATCGTAGAATAAATTTCGTGAATAAATAAATCGTGCAAAAATGAAATATTTTGGGAAGTACTCTTCAAATGGCTTTTTCGCATCTTTTATGATCCCTACTGATTTCTGAATATGGAATTCTTTACCAATTTCAACCATCTCATGTGTCGCATTAGGAGCAGTTATGTGTACATGAGCATCAAATTTCGGGCCTTGATATTTCGTTTCTACTGCCCGGTATTGATCAAGTAATTTTTTGTGTTTGAAAGAAGTCATTTATATTATCGCATCCAGGAAAGCACACATTTTGCAGCTTTTTTCCATTTTGTTAGCGAGTCTCATAGTCCTCATTTACTTGTAATTCTTTCCTCTTGTTATTACTTAATAAAAATTCATATAGAACTTATACAAAAGAAGAACTGTCATTTTAGGAGGGAAGAAAAAGTGCCTAAATATAATGACTTATTCGCTAAAATTTATGACAAGGATTATACCATTTTTGCCAAGAAACTTGCACCAATTATCTACACTTTTTATCAAAAACAAGCAATTTCAGAAAAGCAAAAAAATCTCTTGGATTTAGGATGTGGAACCGGGCAATTTGCAAATTATTTTCTGAAAAAAGGGTTTCAGGTTGTCGGCATTGATGTGTCGCCAGCAATGTTAACCTACGCTAGAAAGAATAATCAAGAATTTATAACAAAAAATCAAGCAACATTCATTGAAGGAGATATGACTAATTTTTCCCTTAAAGAGCAATTTGGATTAGCAACTGCAACTTTTGACGTAATGAATCACTTACCCAGTAAAAAAGCGTTAAGTAATTGCTTGTCAACGACATTCAAACATATTACTAAAGGCGGGATGTTTATTTTTGACATTAACACCCGACGGAAATTACTCTATGAATGGGATGATATGATTATAAAAGACACAGAAGAATACATGCAAATACAAAAGAAATTTGTTCCAGAAAAAACTAATAAAATACATGTTAAAATTACTGGTTTTATTAAGAACCAGAATGGTTTATACCAGAGATTCGATGAATATCTCTACAATTACTATTACTCCTTAGTAGAGGTTAAGAAAATTATATATGATGCTGGTTGGAAAAAAGTATGGTATGCGGATAAGAACGACCTCAGTACACCTTTAACTAAGCCAGAAAGGGAAGGAAGGGTGTATGTTATCGCCCAGA
>JAYEJY010000164.1:0-3155 GCA_034660795.1 Promethearchaeati archaeon
TCATACTTCGAAAAAAATAAGATTGACTAAATTATTAACAGGTTTAGATTTAGACCAAGAAACAATTAATTGTTTAAAAGATCCTGAGGCTGTTAAATTTCTTTTTCCAGAAGAGTGATATGGTAATTAATTATTATTTTGGTTATATCGTCTGTTTTTTATTGTATTATAGGTAATAATAACTATCCAGGGTAGAAGAATCCCTAATATTGCCCCAATGATAAGGACTACAACTAACCATGATGATAATGTTATTTTTGAATTAATTGACAACGTGATATAATAGTCACCAAGGGAGTAATTTCCATTTAGATAAAAGAGTGTGTTATTATTGATTTGTTTTCTTTTATAGTTCCATATTTGATTATTTTGTAAAGGTCTTGGTGAGTTTAGAGAAATTAGATTAGATTTGCTATCTATTTTATTTTGTTGCAAAAAACTTCTAAAATTTGAGGAATTCAAATACCATGTATAAATTGGTATCAAATCATTTGCATAAATATCAAATCGGATCCGAGTAAAATCAATTCGAAGATCAGTTATTTGAAATGTTATCTCTTCTAAAATTATGGTATGATTATCTTTTTTATTTTCCGGTATTGTTAGCGGTATTAAAATTTCTTCCCCATCAGATATCCAAGTTAATATATAATTAGTTTCTTCATGATTTATTTTAGAATGCACTATTGCTTGCCCCGTAATATTAAATTCTGGGGTCATTATAAAAGATAAATTATAATCAGCAATTTCTTGTTCCCATATAGTTATTGATTGTGTGTTAGCGTTTTTTGAAACATTTTCACCAATGAATGTTTCAAAAGATGCAATATCTATGTACTTAGGTATTCCTAAATCTTCAAAAGTTAATAATTCCAGTTCTCCTAATTCTGTTGTAATATTGAATGTTCCTTGTAATTTTGCCCAATAAGAACTGCTCTTTGCATCAATTTTTACTGCCAAATTAATAAAATCCTCTGATTGGATATTCCTCGGGGTTTTAATGGAGATATTAATCGGTGATTTCAACCCAACATCCATTAAAACTGCAACATCCAAACCTAAAGTTTCATTTCCAAAAGAAGCTTCTCCTTGAAAAGGACCTATTGAATGATTAAAATTCTTGGTGGTAGTTTCAATAACACTATACTTAGAAGTAATTGGTGCTGGTTGGCCTACTTTCCATTGATAGATTTTTAATCCTGCAGTAAAACTAGCAGAAAATATTAAATTACCAGAAGAAATAACTTGATAGCTTTTTTCGTTTTTTAAATTTGGTCTTATATGCCCAACCTTTTCAGGTGTTTTTGGATCAGTTATATCTAATACTTCAACACCGTCTTCTTCATCAGCAATATACAAAAGATATTGATGAATAAATACATCCCATGTTTCACCTTTTATCCAATCTCTATAATTATAAATTAAAACGGGCTTACGAGAACGTCGTATATCATATATTTTGAGTCCATATTCACCAGATGCTACAAATGCGTAATTATCTTTAACAGTAACCCCAAATGCTTCATCTTGAGGAGAACTTACATCAGCAATTTTTTTCGGGTTTTTCTTATCTTTTATTTTATAAATTTGTAAGCCTTTACTTGGTCCACCTGCAACATAAGCAAACTTATTGGTAACATACACATCCATTGGTGTGCCCGCTGTGAAACCTATTTTTTCTAGTTTTTCAGGATTTCTAATATCGATAATTTCTAAACCTTGTTCTCGATCAGCTACAAAAGCATAGCTGTCTTTAATAAATAATCGCCAAGTTTTACCGCCATCATTAAAGTAACTTATTTCTTCGGGAGCAGTCAAATCAGAGATATTAAGTAGAACAAGCCCTTCAGTATAATGGGCAAGATATGCTATATTATCTCTAATTTGTATATCGTATATTGCAGCGTGATTTTTTTGATAATTTGCGATTAATTGTGGTCTATTAGGGTTGCTAATATTAATTATTTGTAAACCTTTTTCTTGATCGGCAAGAAAAATTGTTTTTCCTATTAATGTAATTCCAACAGCTTCTTTACATGATTGTAGTGTGCTGAGTTCTTTTAAATTGAATTGAGCATTTAAAGGTGAATTAAAGAACTCTGATTGTTGAGTTGAGGCTGATTTAACAGTTTGCAATAAACTGGCTTGTATCTTTGCTGAGAAAGGAAGGATTGCAATTATTAAAATGATTTCAAATAATGCAAAGAAACCTGATTTCTTCAAAAACACACTTTCCGTTTTATTAGTTCATTATATTATTTTTAGTGGTTTCATACTAAATTCTTTTGGATTCATTAGACTATTCAGTAATTATTACTGATATTTCTTATTTTCAATTGGTATTTAAATATGCTATTTGCTAATAATTTTTGAGCGATTGAAATGATTACCACATTTAATTTATTCACCTCTATTTCTTGGATCATAACTGGTATAATTTCTGCGGTATTGAGTTTCTTATTTCTTAGAAAAAATCCTTCAAAAAGATTAAACCAGCTTTTTGCTACTGGTTTTGTTTTATGGTCATTATCACTAATTGCTAATGGAATCAATTTTAGCATAGCTTATTACTCTCTTATTGTGGCAAATGTTTTCAGGGATTTGAGTGTAGTTTTTGGTATTGTTGGTTTTTTCTGCCTTTTTCTTGCAGCATTTGGAATATATTACGGTCCAAATGTATTAACTTGGGTGACATATGTAACAGTAGGAGTAGTTGCAATCACTTTATCTATTGTAGGTCTCCTAAATGATTGGGTAACACATGATTTAATGGGAGGATTTAAAACAACGGATAATATTTATGGGAAATTAGCAACCCAAATTATTCCTGCTATTTTCGTTATAGTTTCAAACATTTTGCTTATCTTAACCTATCGATCAACAAAATTACCTAATGCTAAAAAACGGATAGGCTATTTTACCCTCGGCTATTCAACTATTATTCTTGGTTTGTTATTCTTTGTTATTGATACTTTTCTTTCTGTCTCACCTTATATCTTTCCGATTCTTGCTTTATGTACTTGGGTTTTAGGCCCTTTTCTTGTGCTTTTTGGATTCTATACGAAACCAGATACAACTCCACAAAATATTTTTTATCAAACATTGCCCGAAGAAACTGTAATTAATATTGATGTAAAGTAGTTTCTTTTTTTCTT
>JAYEJY010000165.1:0-15849 GCA_034660795.1 Promethearchaeati archaeon
AATACAAAACTTTAGTACTCTATAATAATTTCTATAAAGGAATTTTTTTACAAAAAAAATTGATTTGAGAAGAAAGAATTTAAAATATATCTCTTCTCTTCACTTTATAGAGCAGATAAAGAAGTGTAGAGTTTGAAGGACCAAATAGAAACACAAAATAGAAAACCTGAAAAAGCAATATCATTAGATTCTGTGGGAATTACTAATTTTAAGACTTTATTAGTTATTAATCGTGAGGAACGATTAATTTACTTAATACCTACTATTGAAGCTTCTATTAATTTACCATCTAATATTAAAGGAGCACATATGAGCCGCATATGTGAATCTATTGTAGAGATAATTAATGATGAACGTAATGCCCATCAATCAGTTGAGGAGCTTTCGTTAAAAGTTCTAACTAAATTGAAAGAAAAACATCCCTATAAACGAGCCTATTTAAAACTGAATTTTGATTTCTTTTATGAAACAAAAACACCTGTTAGTAAAAAGAAAACCTTTGAAGTAACAAATGTAACAGTTGAATCCTGGATTGAAGAAAAACAAGAAAGTCTCGTCCAAATAACGGTTGAATATACTGGTAATACAGTATGTCCTCATGCTTTAGAAAATAATCCGGAAGGAAGAACCCATATCCAACGAGCAACAGGAAAGTTACGAGTTAAAGGTCCAATAGACCAAATGCCTACTTTTGAACAAATGGTGACTATATTAAGGGAGTCATTTCCTTCGGAAACCTTTTCAATCCTGAAAACCGAGGATGAACAATGCTTAATAGATTGCATGTATGAAAATCCAATGTTTGTTGAAGATGTCTGTCGCTGTATTATGGGGAACACCAAAGAATCTTTTAAGGATAAAAAATTAGATTTAGAAGTTGAAGTTCGGAGCCTTGAAAGTATTCACAAACATGATGTGCTTGCAAAAAGCTCTGGTCGTACCTATTAATTTAAATTAATGGGATAAATCCTTTGAAAAAAAGGGGCAGTTTGCTGGTAGGTAAAGTAATATCTGATTCTCACGATTGAAATACATATGTAGAAAAGACCAGTCTATTAAACCTATTTCCCATTCATCTTCTTTATTTTTACCTAATGTAATTTTTAGAATTAATCCCCAGTGATATTTCGGTAAAAATCCTCTTCCAAAGCAGAAATTCCCGAGAGAATATGCTACTAGTTTTTTTCTGGTTTTTGTTGATTCTATTGTCACAGGTTGAGGAGTGTGTGAATGATGGCCAATAAGAATATCCCATTTTTGGAGATGTTTTTTTGCTAGAACTTTTTGTCTAGGTGTAGGATATAAATAAAGTTCATAACCCCAATGAGGATACAATATATTAAAAACTGAATTATCTTGATAATATTTTTCTATATCATCTAAGGTGTTATGGTGAGAAAATGGTTTGTTCATCCAAGTACTATATGATGATATTGCTACTTTATTCTCTAGTATGAGATATTCTGCACCTGAAAACCCGAATGGTTTAAATGATTGCTCTTTTAATATTTTTACCGTTTGAAAAAACTGTTTAGAATGAAAATCGCCTGCATGATTATTGGCACAATTTAAGAGGAATTTTTCTGGACTCTTTAAATTAGCTAATTGATCCAAAATTGCTTCTGAATGAGCCATTTTGAAATAACCCTTAGATAAGTTTGATGGGATAACACCTTCGAAATTTCCAACAAGATAATCTGCATCAATCAAAAATTGCTTAAGTGAAGAATGAAAAACAAGATTTTTTCCAAATAAGGGTAAAATATCTCCAATAAATGCTATTGATAATTTTTTGTCAAGTGAATTAAAAATAGTTTTTTTTGGTATCCAGTTAGTCAAAGTGGCATATTTTTTTGAAGGACCAAAAAAGTTATTCCATAAATAAATGAGGGTTTCTCTTACATTATAGGGATTGGAAGAATAATAGGATATTTTCTTTCTTAAAGAATTATTCGAAGGCATAGGTATAAACACAAAAAAGAAACGCTTTCTTTTTCTTAAAAGTTACCCATTAGTCTTTTCTGTGATATTGCTTTTAGTTTTACCCAAGAGGGTGATAAGAGTTTCTATAACCTTGTCTCTCATGCCTTCAATGAATTTTAATGAACCAACAACTTCATGACCCCCTCCATCTATGCCAGCTGATGGCATCTGATTCTTTAATTTACCAATTAATTTTGGAAAATTCATTAGAACATCTCTCGAACGTAAAACTACAAAATCTGGTCCTAAACCTAAAGTTATTACACCAGTTTCCGGCTGATTTTCACAAATAATATCATGAATTGCTCCTGTTGTTTTTCCAGGAGGTGGAAAAGCAAATTTCTTTGCGTATTTTTCTACATCAATCTGTCCTAATAAGACACCATTTGGCAGTTCGCTTTTCTTTAAATGCGCCATACAAATATCTAATTGTTGATCAATAGCTTGACGAGCTTCAGTTGCCAATAAATTGACTAATTTTTTATGATTATCACTATATAATTCTTCAAAACCCAAAATAGTATCAATAATATTTTTTCCATCTGAAAATCGGAGATAATATTGCTCATAATCAATAGCATCAGCCATTTTTTCTAAAAATTCAAATGGCAATTTTTTATTTTTGGCTATTTCCAAATATTGTTCTAAGACTTTACCTTCAACATGATCTGCAATCCCCGCGATTGCTGGTAAATAATCAATTTTATCTGAGATATCTGGATTTATAATTCTCGCTAGTTCTACTCCCAACATACCAGCGCATAAATTATAATCGCCATCTTCAAAATAGGGATTAACATGTAGGGAAACATTTTCTTTAATAATTTTCTCAGGAAAGTGATGATCTAAGACTGCTACATTAATACCAAATAATTGAGCCTTCTTAATAGATGCTAAGCTTTCATGAGAACTTCCTAAATCCAACAAAATTACTAAAGGTAGTTTATCACCATATTTATTAGCGTCTTGTAATGCATAGTCGAGATCTTTCGTTACATCAATAAAATCCCAGAAAGGTGCTTTTGAAGGCGAACGTTTGATACGATAATCAATAGCATCTGGTTGCTCATTTTGAAGAATCGAGATAATAGCATGTTCAATGGCCACTGCGCAAGTAATACCATCGGTATCAGCATGATGACGTAAAAGAATAGGGGTTCCATTAAAAATGGCGCGGCGTATCATTTTCGCTAATTTATAAAGGTCTTTTTTCATATTTTCAAGAATAGGATCTTCAATTAAAAAGGAGATATCCTTAGGTGTGGATTTCTCTTCAAGTGCTTGTTCAATTCTTTTTTGAATAATCTTAGTTTCATGATCATCAGCTTCAACCATATCATTGATTTCTATTTGAAGAACATCTCTATGTGTTGAAATTACGCCTACAACTTCCACAATGTCCTCAAGTTCAATAGAAGCATAAGGATTCTCTTCTGAGGGCTTAACAAAGGCAACACCAGTAATTGAACCTGATTCATCAACGAAATTATAAGATATTGGACCGGATGTTTGACGAATTTGTGACACTTCACCTTGAATAAGAACAGTTTCATTTTGCATTTTTCGATTTAATTCAGAAATTTGTTTTCGTTCAATTGGGTCACGTTTAAATCTAATTCGAAAATCCTCTAATTCAAGTGGTAAAAGTTCAATTTTTCCGTCTCTTGTCATAGCTTTTACTTTAACGAGAGTTTCTTTTCCTATATCTTCTCGCTTAATTCCCTTTAGATTTCTTGTTCTGATTAAACCATCCATACCTGGAAATAGTTCTACAAAAACACCAAAATCTTTGAAATTTTTAATTTTGCCTTTATAATAAGAACCTACATTAATCGATTTATAAGTGCATGGTGGCCGTAATTTATAGACAACGGGTGATTTTCGGCACTCCTTACAAATGTCTTGGGTTTTTTGACCTGTTGGTGGACCAATCACTTCTCCACATAAATCACATACTCTCACTCTTCCTGAAGAGTTACAAGTTGTGCAATCCTCAACTTTACGTAAAACACCTATGCCATTACATTTTTTACATTTCCCATCATTATTTGAGGAATAAGATGAGAGAACAATTTTTGCACTACCCAAACCTTTACAATCAGGACAAGTTTTTTCTGATACTGTTATTTTACCAGAACCATTACATTCTGAACATTTTTTAAGTGCCATAATAAATCACAAATTTCTTCTAATTGTATTGAACCTTCAACTTTCTTATGTAGTTTTCAAATTTTGGGTTCATACTAAAAAAAATACCTATTTACCCAAACAAAATATTCTTAAAAAACTATAAGAAATACTCATTAACAAAATTCTGGTAAAAGAAGGCTGGATCTTTTTACAAAAAAGGAGCTTTTTTGAAAGTGTCAAAATCAACCAATAATGAAAATACAGAAAAAACTAATTCTCCAAATGTTGATGACCTAGAAGTCGAGCTCATACATAAAGCAGAAAAAACGGATAAAAAAACACTGCAAGAAAAAATCAAAAAATTAACTAAGAGAAAAATAGCAACTATTGACATTCAAAAAAGACATATAAAAGAGCTTTTTTCTTCAAGACAATTTAAAATAAATAGCATAGCAATCTTGATGGGTATTTTTGGTGCATTAATAGTATGGGGATTTGAATGGGTAACTGTAGTTGCGAAAGAGATTTTTTTAGGAACTTTTTTTCAACTATTTGCTGAAGATTTTGGCAAGGTTGGTTTTTTAGCTATTATTCTAATACCTGTTCTTGGAACTCTTATTACCGCACCATTGGTTAAGGAAATAGCTCCGGAAACAAGAGGATCCGGTGTACCAGCTGTAATGGAGTCGATCGTATTTTTTGATGGCTATGTTAGAAAAAGAACACCTTTTGTCAAAATTGGTACGACAGCTATTTCTTTAGGTAGTGGATTAAGTGTTGGACGGGAAGGCCCCATAGCTCAAATTGGTGCTGGAATTAGTTCTATTTTTGCCCGACTCTTTAAACTTCGTGGGAGAAGTATGAAAATTGTTGTAATAAGTGGGCTTTCTGCAGCAATTGCAGCTATGTTTAATTCACCCATTGGAGGAGCATTATTTGGAATTGAAATTTTATTAGTTTCAATTGTTGCCGATGAAATTATACCTATTATTCTCTCCTCTATCACTGCTACGACTCTTAGCATGATAATAGATCTTATTGGATTAACAAACACTAGTAAAATACAACCTCCTTTTCAAGTTCCCTCTCTTCAAAATTTAGGGTTAGAAGATTATTTACTTGAAAGTCATTGGTTAATTCTGTTTGGATTCATTGCTGGAGTAATAGGGATACTTTATACAAAATGCCTCCACTGGATTCGAAAAGGACTTTTACAATTAAAAATCCCTATAATTTATGTCCCTATTATTGGGGCTTTTCTTGCCGGGACAATAGGAATTTTTAGCCCTAAAGATGAACAAGGCATTCCTTTAATTTTTGGTGGTGGTTATACAACTATTGCTAATATCCTTAATAATTCTCAAAATATAACTTCCCAATCTATTTGGGGATCAACTTCTCTCTTTCTCTTCGTTTTATTAATATTAAAAGTTATAATTACTGTTTTTTCTGTTGGCTCAGGTAATCCCGGAGGAATTTTTGCCCCAGCCTTATTTATTGGTGCTTGCTCCGGTAGTTTTTTTGGGCATTTTTTTAATGAATTATTTAATACCGCCCTTCAACCATCTTTATTTGCAATTTCAGGATTTGCTGCTGTTTTTGCTGGCGCTACCCGAGCCCCTCTCACAATGATTTTTATGGGAGCTGAAATGACAGGGAATATACTTCTATCCGTACCTTTGATGTTAACATGTAGTATTAGCTATATAATTTGCAGACTAACTTTAAAAGAATCCATCTATACGCAATCATTAGTTGATCAAGGAATTAAAATTACCTTAGGGGGAAATGTGGCTATGTTGACAACCACAAAAGTAAAAGAAATTATGTCTAAAGATGTCATAACTGTTCAAAATAATGAGCGCATTGACTCTATTGCTACAAAAATAATGAATAAGAATATTTTCAGTTTCCCTGTGATTACTTCTGAAAATAATTTGATTGGATTAATAACCATAGACGATGTTAAACGTGCTAGATTCGCAGATAACTCTTCTATGCTTGCTAAAGACTATATGTCACCAAATTTTGTTTGTGTAGTAGCAAATGATACGGTAGATGACGCTATAAATATTTTAGAACGAAATTCTGTCAAAAGAGCACCTGTAATCAATAACTTAGAAGAGAAAAAACTTGTGGGTATAATTTCGGAAACAGATATATTGCGTTGTTTTGAACAACAAAAATTACATTACATTACCCAAACACAAATTAAAAGATAATATAATTTATTTCTGAAAAAAAAATATAGACCTTGGACATTCCTAAAGGTATTTAGACAACCCTAAAAATATGAAATATAAACGGTGATTATTTTGAAAATAATAGATTTACAAGCAGATATGAGAAATGTTGATATTAGTTTTAGAGTAATAAAAAAAGGCGAGATACGTGAAATAACAACTCGAAATGGTAAAAAGCTAAATTTATCTGAAGTAGAAGTAGGCGATGAATCTGGAAGAATTATTTTAACATTATGGGATAAAAGCATAGATCAAGTTGAGGAAGGGAAATTATATATTGTAAAAAATGGCTTTATAAAAGTCATCAGGAATGAATTGCGATTAAATATAGGAAAATATGGCAAACTTGAAGAATATGAAATTGCTGAGGATTTTGTTAAAGAAGAAGATGTTCCACAAGAATTTCCTGAACCACCAAATAATTACCGGCCTCCAAGAAAAAGATATTCCAAAAGAAGATAAGAATAATATTAAGAGTTTTTTTCTAACTTTTTTACATATCCCTAATAGGATAACGTAATAATGCTACAAGACCACCAAAGGATTTGTAGAGTATCATTCCTTCCTCGGTATCAGTACTGATAATCTCTATATCAGCGCTAATATCTTTTGCTTTTTTTCCGATTTCTTCAACAAAATCTTCCGTCTCTTTAATAGATAATTTGGGACTACCACATTTTGGGCAGCTTTTTTTCAAAATTTCATTTTCATAATCACTAAATTTCCTCGCCTTAATAGCTTTTGTGTTTTCATAGTCACATTGGGCACATTCCACAGTTGCTTGGATAACATCTAATTCTTCACTAATCAATAAAGTATCAACAGCACCAAGTTCTATAGCTTTTAGAACTTCCTGTTGGCCATATGCGACCATTCCAGTATCTTTCCCTAATTCTTGGAGAAAATCTTGAACAAGATTCTTTTCTTCTAGATAACGAACATCCTTCAATAATTCGGTTGATTTTTCCATTAATTCTCGAATGCCTTGTTCTCCAGTATATCCCGTATCAATAGTTCCAATGATTTTATCCTTTAAACGATAATCCAAATGATCACTTTTTACAAAATTATCTTTAGCTAAAGAAGGACCACCAATTACTATTCCTTTTAAATCATCAACATTCAGGAACAATTCATTTGCCACTTCTCCGGCTTTCTTCAGGTGTTCTTGAGCAAGGATTTCAGTACCTCTTTGGATTCTTCTTTGAGATTGTCCACCTTTTCCATGTTTCCCTGGTACAAAAGACGAGATATTTCTGAGAAAATTCAAATGATTTCCACGGAGAATCGCGTATGCAGCGGTTTCTCTGTCGATGACCATCAAACCGTATTGGTCTTTTTCTTCTAATTGTTCTTTCAAATGCTCAGTATGGAAACGAGAATCGCAAACATATAATTTCTTGGAAATGGGTTCTTTGGGTTGAATAGGATAATATTCCACTTTCCCGGATTCGGTCATTCCACAAAAAATAACGAGCCCATTTTCAGGTGGTTCTTTAATCTTTTTTAGGCGATTTAAAATACTTGATAAGGCAGCGACTACTGCTTTCCCTGTTTGTTTACTCTTAATATTTGCCGCTGTACCACGTTCTTCTATTAATTGTTGGGAGACATCAGGTATTGATGTGCCTGGAGGAATATAAAGTGAGACTAAACAAGTAGCGCCATTGAAAGACCGTTTCTTTTCTAAGCGTTCAATGCTTTGTTTAATCTTATAATTTTCAAATGAAGAGGTTTTAGTCGTCAAAATAACCACCAGTATTTAGTGCCAGAAATTTTTATGTGTCTATTGTCCTTTTGTTGGTCGTTACTATTTAAATATTAATACCTTAATGTTTTGCTAACAAAATATAATTATTAGATAAAGAAATTATAACAACTATGTAAAAAACATGTTTGAGGTAGCACTGTGGAAAAAATACGTAAGGAATTCATTATTGGAATTATTCCCGGAACTGGAAAACAAGGACAAGGTATAGCATTGAGATTAGGAATTGCTGGATATGATGTCCTATTGGGTTCTCGAGATAAGGAAAAAGCAAAGAGAATAGCTCGAAAACTCAACTTAGAGATAAATAAAAAGAAATTTCAAGGAATGCAGAATGAAGAAGTAGCAAAAGAAGCTAATCTATTATTTGTAGTTTTTCCTTATGAATTTTTAAAAGCATCTATTGAACCTTTAATTCCGAGTATTCAGCATGATACCATTATTATTGATGTGGTTGTTCCTTTAACTTTTGAAAAAGGATATGCTTCTTGTTATGATGATGTTCCATATAATTCTGCAAGCGAATTTCTCCAGATGTTAGTGGGAAATAAAGCAACCATAGTTGGTGGATTTAAAACTGTTGCAGCAAAAAAATTACAGCAAATAAATGAACCCTTTGATATTGATATCTTCTTAACAAGTGATGATAAGCAAGCAAAAGAAAAGGTAAAAACCTTACTGGAGCATTTGCCAGGCATAAGAGTGTTAGATGCTGGTCCATTGATTTTCTCACGAACTACAGAACAAATGACAGCGTTTGTCATAAATCTAAATAAATTAAACAAACTCCATCATGCTTCTTTTAAAATTGTAAGTACGAAAAAATAATGTAGAAAAAAACAAAATAGTTTACGATTTATTTATTAATGACTTACTATCAAGATTACATTCATTATGGATTACTTGCAAATTTTTAAGTAATTTTATAACAATTATCCTTGGAATTACCCTAGGAGGATCTTAACTAGTGGGCTATATCGATGATATATATGATAAAGTAGTAAAGCGTAATGCACATGAACCAGAATTTCATCAAGCGGTTCATGAAGTGCTTGAGTCAATTGAACCATGTTTAGACCAACATCCAGAATTTGTGGATGTAAAAATAGTAGAACGATTGGTCGAACCAGAAAGAGTAGTACATTTTCGGGTACCTTGGGTAGACGATGATGGGAATGTTCAAGTAAATAGAGGTTTTAGAATACAATTTAATAGTGCAATAGGACCATATAAAGGTGGTTTACGATTCCACCCTAGTGTCTATGATGGTATACTAAAATTCCTTGCTTTTGAACAAATCTTTAAAAACGCACTTACCGGTCTCCCAATGGGTGGCGGTAAAGGTGGCAGTGATTTTGATCCGAAAGGAAAATCCGATAATGAAGTTATGCGATTTTGTCATAGTTTCATGAACGAACTCTATCGTTATATTGGACACAATACTGATGTGCCAGCTGGTGATATCGGTGTTGGTGCTCGTGAAATTGGATACCTATTTGGTGAATACAAAAAACTTACCAATCAATTCACTGGTGTTTTAACTGGTAAAGGTTATGAATATGGTGGCTCTTTGGCACGTCCTGAAGCAACTGGTTTTGGTTGTGTATGGTTTGCTGAGGAAATGTTGAAAAAACTTGGCGAAAAAGATGGTTTTAAAGGTAAAACAGTAGCTATTTCAGGTTCTGGTAATGTTGCCCAATATGCTACCCAAAAAGTTAATCAACTTGGCGGTAAGGTTATTACCCTTTCTGATTCAACGGGTTTCATAGTCGATAAAAAAGGCATAGATGAAGAGAAATGGAAATACGTAATGCATTTGAAGAATGTAAAGCGTGGACGAATCAGAGAATACGCTGAAAAATACGACTGTGATTATTATGACTATGAAGATGGCTTAAAACGACCTTGGCACGCAGAAGGTATAGATATTGCACTTCCTTGTGCAACCCAAAACGAATTGGATTTAGTAGATGCCAAAGCATTACATAAAACAGGTTGCATTGTTGTTTGTGAAGGCGCTAATATGCCTACCACCCCAGATGCTATAGATTATATTATGAAAAAGGATATCGCATTTGGTCCTGGTAAAGCTGCTAATGCTGGTGGCGTTTCAACATCTGGTCTCGAAATGTCCCAAAATAGCTTACGTATGCAATGGACGTTCGAAGAAGTTGCTGAAAGATTACACACCATCATGCGAAACATCCATAAAACTGCCTATGAAACCGCTGAAAAATATGGTGAACCAGGTAATTATGTCTTAGGAGCCAACATTGCAGGTTTCCTAAAAGTTGCGAAAGCAATGTTAGCACAAGGCGTTGTTTAACTAACGCCTTTTTCCTTTTCATTTTTATTTTTTTAATTAGCTATTATTTTAGAAATACTCAATTTTAAGTATTTACAAAAAAGCAAGATTCTTTTAGCATAAATTGATTCAACCAAGAAAATCTTAAAAAATTTTTACAGCGATTTTTTAATAAAAATATATATTAAAACTTCTTAAGGGATTTTCCTCAAAGAGATATTAATATTATGGAAAGTTTTTAAAGAGGGTTCCTTTGTTTTTCTTTTGTTTTAGTAGTTGCTGGTGTATTAAATGGAATCTGAAATTCTAAAAAAATATCCGAAAGGACAAGGATCAATAATTCCGCTCCTCCAAGAGATTCAAGATGAACATGGTTATCTACCCAATGATTCAATGAAGGAATTAGCGGAATATCTAGAAGTTCCCTTAAGCAGAGTCTACGGAGTAGCAACATTTTATGCTCAGTTTAATTTCACACCATTAGGAAAATATGTTGTGAAAATCTGTCAAGGAACTGCTTGTCATGTTAATGGATCTAAAAATATTGCTCAAGAGTTAACAAATGAGTTAGGCATTGAGGAAAATGAAACAAGCGAAGACGGTCTTGTCACATTACAATCTGTTGCTTGTCTTGGTTGTTGCAGTCTTGCTCCTGTAATCATGGTAAATGAAAAAGTATATGGGAACCTTACACCAAACGCTGTGAGACGCATTGCTCGAAAGATTAAACGAGATGAATTAAATGATTAAAAGATTACAAATAGGTATGAACTCTTGTGGTATAGCTGCTGGTGCGGAGGAAATTCAAGATGCCTTAATGAGAGAGCTGGAAGAACAAGGTTTGTCGTTTCCTATTGTCCATGTTGGCTGTATAGGCATGTGTTATCGAGAACCAATGATAGATGTTGTTGAAGAAGATGTAATATACACTTATGGTGATCTTACCCCTAAAAAAGTAGAAGAAATAGTTGCCGAACATTTACAGAATGGGCAAGTATTAGAAAAATATCTAGTAAAAAGAGATACTTTTAAAGGCGATACAAAAGAGGTTTGGGACGTTGATAATTATTTTGAGAAACAAGAAAAGATAATCTTGGAGAATTCGGGTTATATTGATCCAGAAAATATTGATGAGTACATTCAACATGATGGTTATGTAGCACTCGAAAAAGCTTTAACAATGGAACCTGAGGAAATTATTGATATTATTAGTAAAGCTGGCTTAAGAGGACGAGGTGGTGCTGGTTTTCCAACAGGATTGAAATGGAAATTCACACGATCAGCTGAAGGAGAAGAAAAATATGTGGTCTGTAATGCTGATGAAGGCGACCCTGGTGCATTTATGAACCGCAATGTTCTGGAAGGTGATCCACATCGAGTCATTGAAGGTATGATTATTGGTGCTTATACAATTGGTGCTCATCAAGGATTCATTTATTGCCGGGCAGAATATCCTTTAGCTGTTAAAAGATTAAATATAGCCATCGAACAAGCACGGAAGAAGGGATTCCTTGGAGAGGATATCCTTGGCACAGGATTCTCTTTTGATTTAAAAGTAAAGAAAGGAGCAGGTGCTTTCGTATGTGGGGAAGAAACTGCTTTGATTGCTTCTTTGGAAGGTAAAAGGGGAATGCCTGATTTACGTCCTCCCTATCCTTCTACCAAAGGCTACAAAGATAAACCAACCAATATTAATAATGTAGAAACTTGGGCTAATGTTCCCTGGATTTTACGGCATGGTTGGAAAGAATTTTCCCAAATGGGTTCTGAGAAGAGTAAAGGAACCAAAGTTTTTGCTTTAGCTGGGAAAATTAAACGTGGCGGTAATGTTGAGGTTCCCCTTGGAATAACGATTAAGGAAATTCTTGTAGATATAGGTGGCGGTACAAAATCTGGAAAAAAACTCAAAGCTGTACAAATGGGAGGTCCTTCCGGTGGGTGTATTCCCTATTCTCTTTTTGATACACCTGTAGACTATGAATCCATTCCAGCAACAGGAGCAATTATGGGGAGTGGTGGAATGGTAGTTATGGATGAAGAATCTTGTATGGTTGACATTGCTAAATTCTTTTTGAGCTTTACTGTAGATGAATCATGTGGGAAATGTACCTTTTGTCGTTTAGGGACAAAACGATTATGGGAAATTCTAGACAGAATAACAAAAGGAGAGGGAAAAGAAGAGGATATTAATAAGCTAATTGATTTATCAGAAAATGTCAAAGCAGGTTCTTTATGTGGACTTGGTCAAACAGCCCCTAATCCTGTTTTAACAACTTTGAATTATTTTGAAGATGAATACAAAGCACATATTGAGGATAAACGCTGCCCTGCAAAAGTGTGTAAGCCATTACTTACTTACACTATTACCGATGCTTGTGTCGGTTGCACAGCATGTGCTCGTAAATGTCCTGTCCAATGTATTTCTGGCGAACGAAAGAAACAGCACACAATAAACCAAGATGAATGTATCAAATGCGGTATGTGTTATCAAACATGCCCCTATGATGCTATTACAGTGGAGTGAGAAAAATGAAAGTTAAGATTGATTCAGAAGAAATTGATTATCCAGAAAAAACAACAATAATGGAATATCTTAAGAGTCAAAATAAACATATTCCCGGCGTTTGTAAATTAGAGGAATTTGATCCTTATGGTTCTTGCCGATTATGTTTAGTGAATGTTAATGGAAGAATGCTTCCAGCATGTGCTACTTATCCGCAAGAGAATGCTAATATAAAAACAACAGGAAAAGAAGTCATTGATTCGAGACGAACGGCACTCGAATTAATGTTGTCAAATCACACTGGGGATTGTATTGGTCCATGTGTCGAGGGATGCCCAGCTGATAGTGATGTACAAGGATATTTAGCATTAATCGCCAATGGTAAAATCCATGAAGCTGTCGGTTTAATGAAACAAAATTATGTTTTACCTGCAGCTTTAGGACGTGTTTGTCCTGCTTTTTGTGAAGAGGAATGTCGGAGAAATTATGTTGATAAACCAGTAGCTATTAGAGAATTAAAACGCTATGCTGCAGATTGGGATTTAGAACATGGACCATGGATGCCAAAAATACCCGAATCCACTGGAAAAAAAATAGCAATTATTGGTGGAGGTCCAGCTGGTTTGTCCTGTGCATATTATCTACGAACAAAAGGACATGAAGTCGAAATCTTTGAGGCTATGCAAAAACTTGGGGGAATGTTACGTTATGGAATACCAAAATATCGATTACCTAAAGATGTTTTAGACAAGGATATTGCTACGATTATTGATACGGGAATAAAAGTACATACTAACACACGTGTTGGAAATGATATCTCCTTTAATAAATTACAGAAAAAATTCGATGCTGTTTTCCTTGCAATTGGTTCTTGGGAACCAGTTAGAATAAGATATGAAGGATGCGAATTACCCGGTGTTCTTGATGCAATTGAATTTCTCAGAGAAATTAACATGGGTAAAGAAGTAGATATTGGGGAAAATATCCTTGTTGTTGGTGGTGGGAATAGCGCAATGGATGTTGCTAGAACTGCAAATCGATTAGGAGCAAATGTTACCGTCGCATATCGTCGTTCCCGAAAGGAAATGCCTGCGGACGAACGAGAAATTATAGAAGCAGAAGAAGAAGGCGTAGAATTTATGCTTCTTTCCAATCCTGTCAAAATCTTAGGAACCGACTGTTGTGAAAAAGTTGAATTAATTAAAATGAAGCTTGGTGAACCGGATGAAAGTGGACGTTGTCGCCCTATTGCTTGTGAAGGAACTAATTATAGTATTAAAAGTGATAATGTTATTCTAGCAATCGGTCAGAAAAATGACGTTGAATTCATGGATAAAATTGGCCTCAAACATGACAGAGGATGGCTCAATTATAATAAAACAACCTATCAAACAAATATTGATGGTTTATTTGTCGGAGGAGATGTTGCTACAGGTCCATCAACTGTTATTGAAAGCATTGACCAGGGAAGAAAAGCAGCATTTATGATCGATTTATATGTTCATGATAAACTAGAACACAGTGTTGAAGTGTTTGAAAGACCATGGGAATATTTGGACGAATTAAATACCAATGAGGAACTGTTTGATTTATTGATGACCTTGAAACCATATAAACATTGGATAAAGCCTACTGAAGAATATTATAAAGACGAAGAGCGTATCCCTCGAGTTGAATCACATATTCTACCAGCTTATGAACGAAAAGACAACTTTAAAGAAGTTGAAAAAACTCTCACTCGGGAAGAAGCTGAAAAAGAAGTTAGAAGATGCATGTCTTGTGGATGTATGGATCAATTTGAATGTAAATTACGAGAATATGCTACTTTATATGGTGCTAAGCAAGACACTTTTATTGGCGAGAAAAACGACAACCCAATTGATGAAAGTCATCCACATATCCGACTCGATACTAATAAATGCATTCTTTGTGGGCAATGTATTAATTTAACACATGAAATAACTGGAGAAGGTATTATTGATAACCTTAATCGTGGTTTTATCACAAAGAATGGACCACCTGTTGGGATGAAACTAGAGGATACCGAAGGACAATTTTATGGGAATTTTGTCGATGATTGTCCAACTGGAGCCTTTTCTTTTAAATATCCATTTGTTAAAGACGGTCCCTGGGATGCTGAACAATATAAAACTATATGCAACGGTTGTGGAATGGGTTGTGAAATGATTGTTGAAATATACAGAGGATTACCAGTCACTGTCAGAGCATTTGATGATTCATGGAACCATGGATTAGTTTGCGATATCCCGAGATTCACCCGCCTTTGGGAAAACAAAATTTTAAAACCCTTAAAAAAAGAAAACGGTAAGTTTACAGAAATTAGTTTTAAAGATGCAGAAAAAATTGTTAAAAAACATACGAAAAATTTAGCAATTATTCTTTCTGGGGATATTACAGATGATGAGATTAAGGAGATCGAAAAATTCGCCAAGAAGAAAAACTTTTCACTCTATACAACAGCGCAAGAAGGTATTTCAACAACAAAATTTGCGTCAATATTTAGAAGTAAACGAATAAAAGTGGATGTACCTCTTGACAAATATCCGGTATTAAAACCATTCATTAACATTGCTAAGAAACAAGGCGCTATTATTACTGATAAAAATAGTGATATTGCAATACTTGAAGCCCCAGCAGAACCCGAGGACATACCTACAATAATAATGCATGAAGGCGTTAACGAAGTAGGACATTTAGAATATGGATTAAAACAACCCCCAACTAAAAATCCAAATTATCTTATTATCGGCGCCAGCGAAAAAGAATATGATGGTTTTACAATGAGCTTAGGGATGAATCCCAACGCAGACCTTATCTTACCTATGCCATCATGGATCTCTCGTTCCGGGAAAGTGCATACATCAGAAAAAAGAGAATTACAAGTAAAAGCAATTAC
>JAYEJY010000166.1:0-3103 GCA_034660795.1 Promethearchaeati archaeon
AGGTGCGTTTAGTGTTGCTCATTGTCAAGTAAAATTAGCTTATATTCTCGGCCATAAAAAAGAAATCCAGGAAACAGCCCAAGAAGCAAATGTTCATCCAGAGGTACTTTTGAAACTTGCATTTTTATCGGGTATTTCTTTCCGTTCACATAAAAGTCGAATTAAATATGAACAATTACTTGGTTACCCAATTCCATTAACAGACCCCTTTCAAAATGTTCCCTTTAAAACCGGATTACAACAAATCCTCCAGTTTATTCATCGTCAAAAAACAAAAACAATTAAAATTAACAATTTACAAGATTTCAAGAAAATATACCAAATATACTTATCAGATGAGAATAAACGTTCCAATTGGGTGGTAATTCTAAAACCTGATTTAGTTATTGGGGTAAATAAGTGGGGTGAATTAATTGATGCTGCAAAAAATATGGAACTTCTTATAAGTGAATTTTTAGATTGGAATGTCTTAACAATCGAATTAACTACTATATCTTACAATGAACTTCGTGCTCTTATTAAGAAACTTACAAATGGCAAGTCAATAGGTTCCTTTTTGCGGACTTTTCGCTATATTATTGTTGAAGGTGGCAGACAGTCATTATATGATCCTGACTCTTTTGAGTCACTTTCAGATAGTCGTTTTCTTTAAAAGGATTATTTACATTTGTTATTGTCATTGATGAATGCAAGATATGATAGCGGTTCATGTCCGGCAATCTACATTTGTTTAGGACATCAAGGTATAGCTGAAACCTTAAGATATCATCTCCATGAATTATGTAAAAACCAATCAAACTATTATAATTCATTGAGAAAAACTTCAGAAAAAACCGCTGAGAAATTTCTAGAACTTTTAGAGAAAATCCAAAAAATTGGTAAAAATATCGAGATAAGAAAAAACGAAAAAACTACTATCAAAGGATTTGATGACCCATTCTTTGCAGTAACAAAAAACGAATTACCGGAAACTGGTCTTAAAAGAATCCAGAAATATGAACCACTAGACAAAAACATTCCTGCTGAAATAATAGACTATTATACCACACTTTCGCGTTTTCAAACAGGAGCAATTGAAGATTATCTGCATATAGGTCAATTAGATACTATTATGCTCCATAATGATGAGGTAAATGAGGAAGCAGTTTTATTTATGAATTGGGTATTACAATTACTGGACAATTTTTATACAGAAAATATCGATATAATTGAGAACAAGGAAAAAATCATGCAGCAATTAGCTCTCCCATTTGGCTTAGAAATTGCAGGTTCAACTCATTATCAACAAGGAGAAAAAAGCGATGAAGATTTAACTGAGATTGCTGGGCTGAATATTTATTATCATGATAAAAAAACGCATACTGTTCGTCGGGATTTTTCTATACAGTTCCATCCAGAATTATTAGATGAAGCAAGAATTCTACAAAAAAAGGATCTAGAAAATCGCACTATACTTGAATTACCTGATAGTCTTCAAATTTTGCTAGCAATTATTCAAGCGGGATATCTTGAAACCCACAAATAATGAGCAATATTATTTGTTAAACAGTTTCTTGATTTTTGATTCTAATGAATTTTTTTTCTTATCAGTAATTTTCCCTTTTTCTCTCCAAAGAATCTTACCTTCACGGTCAATTAAAAAGAGCTGGATGTTATTTTCAGATTTTACTTTCAATTGCTTATTTAATTTCCGTTTATTTGTGTAGAGTGTAATGGTGTGTTTTCTTATGTTTTTGCTTGGAATACCAGCACGCATACCACCATCAATAATGAAACTCATTAATGAATACCCTTTTGCTAGAGTAGGTACTTCATAAAAATCTAAATCTGAATATTCTAATAACAATTCTCCAATAAAAGAACTCCATTGATCAACATGATCTTGCTGATTTCTTCGGTATGCTAAAGCAAGAATATTATATTTCCCATGTAAATCAGAAGGAATTTGTAATTCTTCACCCTCTAAATTTGAACCAGATATTTTTGGAAACATTCTAAATCACCTACGAAATTAATTTTTCTAGAATCTTTTGCTCTAATTTCTCACTTGCTGTTTTATCAGTTACAAGAATAATTTCTGAAGGATCACTTACACCAAGCCCTAATTCAACTGCTCGAGCTATTTGATCTTGTTCGAATATTTTCCCCTCAGAAACTTCCGGAGTAGTATCATATAACCGTAAAATTGCAACACAAACAGCATCAACAGCAATACGATCCGTACCTGCAATCATTATCTTGGCATTTTTTTTCGTCCCTTTATCAGGGCCTCCATCAATGAATATATCCACACCGTCCATTATTATAAGGTCAGGTTCAAAAGCTGTATTGATTTCTGCAATCATTTCTCTCTGATAATTAGAACTATGTAATTCATTCATATAACTATATCCTTCTCGAGGAACAAGTCCAACAGCATTTTTCAATGATAAAGTAAAATGTCCTCCAAAACGATGAGTTTTAATACAACCGGTTTCAACAATAGCTTCTGCTTCTTTATAGAGTTTTGAAAAAAGAAACCCTTTTTTCCAATGGGAATCATCAGGTTCAATAAGCACGTATTCATCCCTTGGTTGTTTGTCTAAATTAACAATCTCGAACCCGAGTTTTTTTGATAGTTCATAAACACCTTTGGTTTGAAAGCTTTCTTCGGTATTAACAGGGCCACTTCGCTCTGCAAGTGTTATTTTTTTTGCTCCCATATTTTCTAATTCAATAATTAATTGTTCAAGAGTATTCATATGAGTAGAGGCAGGTGGTGGATCAGCAGTATTAAAATTGGGTTTCAACACAACATGTTTTTCTTTAACAGGATTAATATCTAAAATTTTAAGAAGTTTCTTTACACCTTCTCTCCGATTATTAGTCTTAACTAATGCAACTTTAGTCATCAATATCAGCTTGTAAGAATAAATATCTCAGAAGCAGTTTATAAAAAAAGTTAATTAAAAAATAAAGAAAAGAATAGATTATTTCTTACTTTTCTTGGAATAGATTACTGCTGTTATTATTGAACTTATGGCGGTAATTGCAAGGTACCCAGTCCCATTTCCAGTTGAGGGGGTAGACGTTTCAGTACTTGGAGTCGTTGTAATATCTTCGT
>JAYEJY010000167.1:0-3099 GCA_034660795.1 Promethearchaeati archaeon
TGAATTTTATACAGGTGCAATTATTATTTTTATTGCTTTTCTATTAACACCATTAGCTGTTCGAAATTTTATACGTTTTCTTCAAGGATCAAAAGCCTACAAAATAGTAAAAAAATTAAAAGAAAAGAAGAAAACTTCTAGATTACTTGAATTAGCTAATCTACGAGAATTAAATGCCCCGAAAATAGCTAAATTACAAATGATGTTTAGTATTAATGCATTAGTTGATATGGGTGAGGAACAAATTCTGTCAATTTTAATAGAACAATATAAAACAGCATTGGAGCACGATTTTCAAGCTGAACGTTTTGAAGAACCTCTACAAATAATGGCAGAAAAATTGGGTTATAATAATTTTCATCAACTATTGGAAGAAAAAGCAGTAAGATATGAAAAAGACAAAGAATAAATTCATATTTATTCTGATTCACCTATTAATTCCAAAAATTCTTTCTCATTCAATATTTTTACATTTTCTTTTTTTGCTTCATCCAGTTTTGAGCCTGGATTCTCTCCAGCCACTACATAATCCGTGTTACTACTAACACTAGAGGTTGCTCTTCCTCCCAATTCCTCTACTTTTTTCTTGGCTTCACTTCTGGTAAATTGTTCTAAGGCACCAGTAAATACTATGGTTATGCCTTCGAGGATATCTTTCTGATCCTCAAAAGGATTGTATAGATCAATGCCTTTTTCTAAGAGTTTCTCTACATTTTGCCGATTTTCTTCATCTGAAAAGAAATCAACAATATTATTTGCTACTTCCGGACCTATATCCCTAATGTTTTCTAATTCTCTCACATTGGCATTCATTAATTCTTTTAAATTCTTATAATTTTGCGCTAACACTCGAGCAACATAAACCCCTACTAAGGGAATACCTAAAGCATATAAGAATCGATCAAATGGTTGTTTTTCCTCTGTGCTTTTCTTAATTTCATCTAAAATATTCTGAGCGGATTTATCTGCAAATCCTTCTAACGTTAATAGATCCTTTTTTGTTAGTTCATATAAAGAATAAAGTGTAGTAACTAATTTTTTGTCAACTAACTTTTGTACAGTTTTATCGCCAAGTCCTTCAATATTCATTGCTTCTCGTGAAACGAAATGTAGGATTCGTTCCCTTCTTCTTGATGGGCAATTGATATTTGTACACCGGACTGTTTTTTTATCATCACTCACTTCAACTTTTTCATTGCAAATGGGACATTTCTCTGGTATAGGAATTTTCTTTTCTGAACCATTTCTTGATTCAATAATAGGTTTAACAACATATGGTATTACATCTCCAGCCCGTTCAATAAGCACTGAATCTCCAATTCGAATGTCTTTTTGTTCAATTTCACTCCAATTATGCAAAGAAGCTCTGGAAATTTCTACACCTGCAATTTTTACTGGTTCTAGTTTAGCTACAGGTGTCAATTTACCCGTTCTACCCACTTGTATTTTTACATCATTAAGTTGAGTAGTTTTGCGTTTAGGGGGAAATTTTAGAGCAATTGCCCAACGGGGATCCCTTGTACGAATGCCTAATTTTTCTTGCCAATCTAAACGATTTACTTTGAAGACAACTCCATCGATATCATAATCTAATTCTTCACGTTCTTCATTTCTCTCATCGAAATAATTTTTAAGTTCTTCAAGTGAATTACAGAGTTGTAATTTCTTTTTATTAATTTTTAACCCCCAATCTGCTAATGCTTGTAAAGCCTTATATTGCGTATTAAATCCTAATTCTTGAGCACCGACTAAATCATAAAGGAAAATATGCAATGGTCTTTTAGCTGTTATTGATGGGTCAAGTTGCCGGACTGTACCAGAGGCAGCATTTCGCGGATTCGCAAATGGTTGTTCTCCTTCAGCTATCCGTTCCTTATTAAGTTCATTAAACTCCTCTTTATACATTATAACTTCCCCACGAACAGTTAATTTCTCAGGTATTTCTCGACCTTTTTCACTTAACAAAGAAAGAGGTATCTCTTTTATGGTTTTAATGTTAGAAGTAATATCTTCTCCAGTAATACCATCCCCTCTAGTTGAACCCACTTTCAAACTACCATTTTCATAAACTAATTCAATTGCCAAACCATCATATTTAGGTTCTGCTGTAAACTCTATGGAATCTTCTCCTAAATCTTTCTTTATACGAGTAAAAAAATTAGCTACCTCTTTTTGAGTATATACTGCTTGGAGACTTAACATTGGAGTTTCATGTTTGTATTTGTCAAAAGAGTCCAGCGGTTCAGCGCCAACTCTTTGTGTTGGAGAATCAGGAGTTTGTAATTTAGGGTATTCTTCTTCGATTTCTTCTAATTTATTATATAATTGATCATATTCAGCATCAGAAATGGTGGGTTGATTAAGAACATAATATCGATAGTTATGATATCGTATAGTATCACGTAATTTTGGAAGAATTTCTTGAGCATCTTCTTTTGATTCTACCCTAATTTCTTCAGAAGGTGATATCAAATCTTTTTTTGTTATTTCATTGGAAATTGTTGAAACCCCGCTTCTTTTTACTTAAAATATATTTTTCACATTCAATAATTTTGTTAAAAAAAGTAATTAAAAATTTACTTTATTTTTCTAAAATTTAAGGGAAAAAGAAATTAATAGAATGTTCTTAGAAATAATATTGAAAATGCTATATTAGGAGGGTTATTTTATTACAAATCAAAACTTGAAAACTATTGGATCTACTCTTTAAAAACAATTCAAATCCAGCTGGAAAATGGTAAGGAAAGCTATAACAATAGCTCCGGATAAGAAACTTTACTTGATTGAAAATGATTGGGCAATAATTATGGATCTCTATCATATTATTGAGACAGCTGATTATTATTCAAATACGTCTCCGAAAGGTTTTCCTTGGGGTGAAAGAGCTGGAATTGATTGGAATAATCAAGATATTAAGATGAGTGAAAGAATTAAACCAATCAAAATATCAGATTTACAAAAATATCTTACAGAAGTAGAAAAGAAGATTAGCAACTTTTTACTAGGAACAAGTGATAAAGATTTACTAACAAACCAAGACGGTTTTTCGAAATTTTTTGATTCAATTCTAACAAAATATCTCTATTTATTGCGGCATAA
>JAYEJY010000168.1:0-15802 GCA_034660795.1 Promethearchaeati archaeon
AACATTAACTGGTCATGTTACGAATATAGAAAGTATAACAGCTGATGATGATTACCTATACACAACTTGTATAAATCGAGAAACTAAGATATGGGATAAAATAACTTTTGAAGAGATTCAATCCTTACATTCTGGTGGTGCACCAATTCAATGTATAGCTGTAGATGATAAATATATCTATCTTGGTTCCTTTCGCGTTTTGCGAATTGTATTAAAAGAGAATCACAAAAGGTATCTTCTATTTAAAAGACATAAGAATACAATTTCTTCAATAGCCATTGATGATAAAAAAATCTATACAGCATCTTTTGATAAGACAATTAAAATTTGGAATAAGCGAAAAATCAATTTATTATTTAATAATGGTATTTTTAGAAAAATTTTCTATAGAAATCAATTTCTAAATAAATTATATGGCACAAAAGAAGAAAAGACTTTGAAAAGCAATAAAAGAGCACTTTCAGCAATTGTTACTAATAATAAATATATTTTTACAGGTTCATATGGTAATGTAATAAAAATCTGGGATAAGAAAACACTTAATGTAATTAAAAAGATAAATACACATTCTGGTGGTATTTCTACTCTAAGCATTGATAATAAACATCTTTATTCAGGTTCATTAGATAATACAATTAAGGTTTGGAAAATCTTAAATTGATATTTTATATTGATAAATTGATATAAAATTTCTTTATTATTATATTAAGAAAATACAAACCCCGATTAAATAGGATAATAAAATAGCTGCACTAATTATTAATCCAATAATACCTTTAAGTCTTTTAGATGTTAATATTCCAGTAACCAAGCTTGTAAGAGGGAAGAGAATAAAAATTATCAAATAAAGATAATATCTAACCATTGAATTTGTTTCAATCATCTCCCACAAGATTAGTTGAAATAACCAAGAAAAGAGAAGTAAAGAAATAATACTCAAATAAAAGGAGAGATTACCTAGAAAAGATTTCTTGCTTTTAGTAGCATTTTCACTAGAATCTTCTTGAAGACGAATTTTATCTTTTTGGTAATTATATATATCTTCATCTGGCATTTATTCCACTTCTATTATAAATTATTTTTCGCATTATTTATTAAAATAATTCCTAGTTTATATTTACCATAGAAATGAATGAAATAACCATGTTAACAAATAAGAATTACAAAATTGTTGCACCCGGTCGTGTTTTCCTTTTTGGGGAGCATAGTGATTATTTAGGCCTTGATGTCATTGCTATGGCAATAAATCGGAATCTTACCATAAATATTGAACCAACAAATAATGAGTTCTTTGAAATAAACTATTTGGATCTAGAAGAAAAAGACAACTTTCCCAAAAACGAAATTTTGACCTATCGTCATTCTCGAGATTATGTACGAAGTGCTTATAATGTTCTATTAAGACAAGACATTATTCCAAAAAGATCAGCAAAAATGACCATTTCTAGTGACATACCAATTGCTAGCGGATTATCAAGTTCTTCAGCTTTATCAGTTGCTGCTATTTTAGCTTTTAGTTCATTAGCTGGAACACCTTTAACTAAAAAAGAAATTGTAGGATATGCATTTGAAGCTGAAGTTAAAGAATTTGGGGAAAGCGGTGGAAAGATGGATCACTTTGCATCAGTTTATGGTGGAATTATTCATGTTACCTTCCAGCAACAAATTGAACTTCAAGAAATAAACCTTAATTTATCTGATTTTGTAATTGGTGACTCAAAAGAGAAAAAAGCGGATACTGTTGAAACTATAAAGTATATTCGTACGATGGTTGAGAAAGGTTATCAATTATTATCAAAAGAAATTCTTTCATTTAATCATAGGACAACTAGTCTGAAGGAAGTCAATGAACATATTGATAAATTACCTAAGACTGTACAAAAATTAACTCTTGCTTCATTAAAAAATAGGGATATAACTAAGAAAGCTCTTATTTTTTTACAATCAAATAATTTCTCTGCACAAAAGTTTGGTTCATTATTGAATCAACATCATGAAATTTTGCGCAATGATTTTTCCCGTTCAACGAAAAAGATTGAAAGGATGATTCAAGCTGCTAAGCAAGCAGGAGCATTGGGTTGTAAAATAAATGGGAGTGGAGGAGGGGGGACAATGGTAGCTTACGCTCCTGAAAAAGTCGAAAATGTTATCGAAGCTATAGAAAATGTTGGGGGGAAAGCATTTATTGTTACGCAATCTAATGGTGCTTCAATTGTTTGTTAATCATTGGACCAAGAATCTCGAAGAGGAATAATTTGGTTAAAAATAGGTTTATTTTTTTTAGAATCTTTTGTATCAATACAGAAATACCCAATGCGTTCAAATTGAAATCTAGACCCTTTTGACTCATTTATTAGAAAAGGTTCAACAAAACCAGTTGTTTTTTCTAGGGAATTTGGATTAATGAAATCAGTGAAATCTTTACCCTTTACTTTTTCAAGAGGATTTGCTTTCAAAAATAATTGATTATATAATCGAATTTTAACTTCCTTTGAATACTTAGCAGAAATCCAATGAATAATTCCTCTTACTTCTGGATATTCTTCCCCTGTCTCATCTTTTGAATCTGGTTCATAAGTACAATGAATTTCTTTTATTTCACCTGTTTTTTTATCTTTTATTGCTTTCTCAAATTTAATAATATAAGCATTTTTTAATCGAACAGCTTGGGATGGCGTTAATCGGTAATAATCCTTTGGTGCTTTTTCCATGAAGTCCTCTTTTTCTATGTATAATGTTTTAGTAAATTTTACTTTGCGAGTACCCATGGATCTCTTCTTTGGATGATTCGCTAGAATAAATTCTTCCTCTTTGTCTTCTGGATAGTTAGTAAGTACTATCTTTAAGGGATTAATAACACCCATTACTCGAGGGCATTTCTTGTAAAGATCTTCTCGAATAGCATTATTTAAAATTGATTTGTCAATAACCTTATCCCGTTTTGAAACCCCGATTGTATTGGTGAATTGCTTAATAGCGGCTGGTGTTACTCCTCTACGTCGAAGACCTGCAAGAGTTGGCATTCTTGGGTCATCCCATCCTTCAACATAACCTTCCTTAACTAATCGTATAAGTTTACTTTTACTCATAATTGTATGTGAAATATTTACTCGAGCAAACTCTATTTGGCGAGGATGGTGGATAGGTTCTCCATTTTCATCTGTTAATTGTTCAAGATACCAATTATAGAGTGGACGGTGATTCTCAAATTCTAAGGTACATATTGAATGCGTAATACCTTCAATACTGTCTTCTAAGCCATGTGCCCAGTCATACATAGGATAGATACACCAATCTTCTTCACGATGTGGGTGTTTTTGGTGAAGAATGCGATACATAACAGGATCACGGAGATTTAAATTAGGTGAACTCATATCGATTTTTGCACGTAGTACTCGTGATCCCTCCGGGAATTCTCCTTTCCTCATTCGTTTAAATAAATCAAGGTTTTCATCAATACTTCGATCTCTATAGGGGCTGTTTTTACCTGGTTTGGTCAATGTTCCCCGATATTGACTTATTTCTTCCGCACTTAGATCATCAACATATGCTTTGCCTTTTTCAATCATTTGTATAGCATATTCGTACATTTGCTCGAAATAATCAGATGCAAAGAAGACATTATCTCCACCATTTCTTTTTTCGTAAACCCCTAACCATTTGATATCTTTTATCATAGCCTTAACATATTGTTCTTCTTCAGTTATAGGATTTGTATCGTCAAATCGAAAGTTAAATAGCCCATCATACTCTTTGGCTAAAGTATAGTTCATAATAATGGATGTCGCGTGTCCGATATGAAGATAGCCATTAGGTTCTGGAGGAAATCTCGTATGAACTTTGCCGTCGAACCGACTTGTTTCCATATCTTTATCGATAATTTCTCTGATGAAATCTTTCCCTTGAGCTTCTTCCATGTCTTCTTCAAGTTTTTCAAGAATTTCAGGATATTTTTCTGAAGCAAGTTTTTCAATTTCTAGTTGTGCCATTTCATTAATTTGTAATACCATTTGCTCAACGATTTCTTTTACTGCTTGAGCTTTTTTATGGTATTTGGGGAAAGATCCCATAATAATTTGCATAACAGGACCAACTTTTGCCTCACCATGTTCTAAAGCATTTTGAATTGCATATTTTTCACAGAGATTTTTTATTGAATCCATGTTTAACATACTGTAAAAAAGTTCATAATAAATATTTAGTAGCTAAATCAATAAAAGCTAACCCAAAAAAAGCTTTTTTCTAGAAATTTTTCCCTAAAAAAGGTGTATTAATGTTAAAAAAAGTGAATCAAACAAATAATAATAAATCTCTTATATCAGATATTATTTTCTTCAAACCCCTATTTGAGTAATTAATCTATTTTATTAAGTAATATTAGCGAAAATATTTTTAATACTCATATTTTATATTAAAAAGTTGATTAGTCTATAGACAAAAAGGCGATGTATGTTGATTATAGTTACAAGAGAATATTCACTCTGGTTAGCACTGGGTTTAGTGCTTCTCGCCGTTATCCTACTATACCTATTGGGTCGGAGGATTGCCCCCTCCAAACCTACAGCAATAAAATGTTCTAGTTACGCTTGCGGAGAAGACATGCCGGGCAAACATTCACAATTTTACCCGAATACCTTTATCTTTGCCATTTATTTCTCAATATTTGACATCTTGGCATTTGTCCTTGCAACCGCTATGAGTGTCTTTAAAGAAGGCCCTCAGTATGTGGCCGTTGCAGCAATATTTGCTGGAATAGGCCTATTAGGAGTGATCGTTTTACGACGGTGAAATACACATGGTTTTTAAAAAAACAGTTAATTGGGCGCGTGTAAAGTCACCATGGATCATCCACATAAATACCGGTGGCTGCAACGGATGTGATATAGAAGTTGTCGACGTTCTTACCCCAAGATATGACGTCGAACGATTTGGCATTGTTATTCAAGGCAGTCCACGACACGCGGATGTATTAGTGGTGACGGGACCAGCAACCCAGCAGATGACGTCTCGATTAAAACGGTTATATGAACAGACACCAGATCCGAAATTTGTTGTCGCTATTGGCGCATGCGCTTGTAGTGGCGGGATTTTTAGACATAGCTATGTTGGTTGTAAAGGAATCGATACAGCCATCCCAGTTGATGTTTATGTACCTGGTTGTCCCCCTAAACCCGAGGCTATCATCTACGGAATAGCGCAATTGTTAGCGAAACTACAGGGTAAAGAAACCCCAGTTATAACTCCTAAGGACATAAAGTCCGAAAAACTTGAACCCGATAAGGAGGTAGCTGTCTAAAAATGAGTTCGTTAACAGCTGAACAAGAGGTAATTAACACCTTAAAAGATCATTTTGGAGATAAGATTCACGAAGCTGAAGCAACTCGTCCAAGAAGAATCCGAATTAAAATCGCTGACCCTGACCAAGTTGAAGTGTTCAAATACGCAAAAGAATACATGAATGCATGGCATATGATTGCTATATCAAGTATTTACAAACCTGATGGAACAATTGGTGTGGTTTATCATTTTGATATTAAACCACCTGTTAATGAAGGTCATAGCATTACCATGAATTTACATGTTGATTGCGAAGATAATGAGAACCCAAAACTTCAATCAGTAGTACCAGTGATACCTGGCGCAGGATTTTTTGAACGAGAAGCGTATGATTTAATGGGTATCAACTTCGAAGGACACCCAGATTTACGCAGACTTATTTTACCAGATGATTTTGAAGAAGGTGTACATCCTTTACGAAAAGACTTCCTTCTGGAAATCCAAAAGGAAGAAGCCAATAAAAAAGGCAAGAAAAATTAGAGGTGACACAAGTGGCGAAAAAACAAATCAAAGTAACAGGTCCAGACACCGGTTGCGCGGCTTGTATGCCAAAGACACTTGAAATTCCTCTCGGGCCGCAACATCCTGCTCTTAAGGAACCAACTCATTTTCTATTAGAAGTTGAGGGAGAAGTTATTGTTAATGCAACCCCTAGAATAGGATATGTCCATCGTGGCATTGAAAAACTCGCTGAAACAAAAACTTACTCTATGAACTTAACACTAGTTGAACGAGTCTGTGGAATTTGCAGTCATATCCATTCAATAACCTTGGCAAATGCTACTGAAACAGCACTTGCACAAAATGGATTTGAAATTCCCGAACGAGCACATTTTATTAGAACGATAGTTGCTGAATTAGAGAGAATTCACAGCCATGTCTTATGGTTAGGTGTCGCAGCACACGAAATAGGTTTCGATACCTTATTCATGTTATCATGGCGAGACCGTGAATTAACAATGGATTTGTTAGAAGATATCTCAGGAAACAGAGTTAATTACGCCATGAATGAGATTGGCGGATGTCGGAGAGATATAAGTCAACAACAAAGTGAAAAGATAAAGAAATACATGGAAATTACTGAACAACGAATGGAACGTTATAAAGAGATTTGCTTAAAAGAAGAAACAATAAAAAGACGGACAAGTGGAGTTGGTGTCCTTAATACAGCAAAAGCAAAAGAATTATGTGCTGTAGGACCAACTGGTCGAGCATCTGGTATAGAAACGGATATTCGACATGATGATCCCTATTCAGCATATGACCTCGGTTTGCAAGATATTTTCAAAGTTGTAACATTTGATACCAATGATGTATTTTCCAGAGTAGTTGTTCGTATAATTGAAACAATTGAGGCAACAAAATACATTCGATGGTTGCTTGATAATATGCCTGAAGGTGATGTCTTTAAACGACCTCCTCGCAAAGTACCAGAAGCAAAAGTACTCTCCCGGACAGAAGCTCCAAGAGGAGAACTTATTCATTATCTCTGGTCAAATGACAGTGACAAACCATATCGATTGAAAATAACTACCCCAACACTCAACAATATCCAATCTGTGGCTGAAATGCTTCGAGGCGATTATATTGCTGATTCAACAATTACCCTCGCTTCAATAGATCCCTGTTTTAGTTGTGAAGATCGTTCTATAACTATTATCAACAAAGATCGACGAAAACCAGAAATAACAACTTTAACAGAATCAGAATTACGACGACGAAATAAGAAATGGCATGAAAAAAATGGATGGGATAAAAGATGAGTAATATTGTTTGGTGGATAACGACGGTTTTAGGGATATTATTTTTCCCTGGTATTGGATTTTGTATCTCTCTCGCACTATTTGATGAATGGTTAGATCGTAAATTTTACGCAGCTCTGCAAGATCGAATAGGTCCCCTACATACAGGTTTTAAGGGAATAATGCAACCTCTTGCTGATTTCTTGAAACTGATGGCTAAAGAAGATGTTGAACCAACAGTAGCCGATAAATGGGGTATGCGATTAACCGCAATATCCGCGTTAATTATACCTTTAGTCTCAATGCTCTTTATGCCAATTATTGATACAACTGGGCTCATATCTTTTGAAGGTGACCTTTTGTTATTGGCGTTTCTAGGTACCTTATTAGCTATAATTATCTATCTTGCAGGCTGGTTCTCAGCCAATAGATTAGCTATGCCTGGAATGATGAGAGCGATCACTCAGTTATTGAGTTATGAAATTCCTTTGATGATATCATTGTTTGCTGTAGCATTACGAACACAGTCATTATCAATTGCTGGCATAGTTGATTGGCAATTAACACATCACAGACCAACAATCTTCAGTCTTCCAATATTTTTGATGTTCGGTATATTCTTAATTTCGACCCAAGCAGAATTAGAACGAAGTCCTTTTGATATCCCAACAGCTGAAACAGAAATTGTTGGAGGTTGGGAAGTTGAATATTCTGGAAAGAAACTTGCGTTTTTCAGATTAGGCTCTGATTTACAAATGATTTATGGTGCTAGCATCGGAACAGCATTATACTTAGGCGGACCCACTGGTGTTGAAATGTGGATACCTGCATTTGCAAATACTCTTGCAACAACCCCAGGATATCATGTCTGGCCAATACTTTACTATACAGCAATGTTTATGCTGAAAACTTCGTTAATTGTACTTGTATTTGCAACAATAAGAGCACTCATGGCACGTTTACGAATTGAACAATTCTTAGAATTTTCATGGAAATGGCTTATTCCTATTGGACTTGGACTTATCATAGTAATCTTCTTCTGGGTTCCATGGATGGACGACATTTTATGGGACAGATTTGAGAATCTTGTAGAAGGAGTGACAACTTAAACAGGTGATATGAAAAATGACACGACCTGCAGTAATAATTTGGGAAGCGTTAAAGAATGCATTCAAATGTAAGAAAGCAACCATAGATTATCCTTATGAAGAAGGTGTTAAACCCGAAAAAGGTTTACGAGGAGCTCATCGCTTCGAAATCGAGAAATGCATCGGTTGCAGTAGATGTGCACGCGTATGCCCAGCTGACGCTATAGAAATGGTTCATTCAGACATCACTAGAACAAATAAACGACCCGTCATTAATCTCAGTGAATGTATTTTCTGTGCTCTCTGTGCAGATAATTGTCCAAAAGACTGTTTACATATGACTGATTACATTGAACTTTCTGCTTTTAACCCAGAAGAAATGATTATTTATCAAAAAGAACCTCCAAAAGAAGAAATTTCTGAGGAGGAGGAAAAGAAGGAGAAATCAACCTAAGAGTACCTTCTAGAAAAATGGATGTGCAAAAAAATATGGATTTTAATTCAATATTATTAATAATCTTACTCGCGTTGGTAGTTCTTGCTGCCATTTTTGCTATAGAGCTCAAAGATTTGATTTATGCAGCCATTGCATTAGGAGTTCTAAGCATTGCACTAGCGGGTGTTTTTTGGATATTAAATGCTCCTTGGGTTGCACTCTTCCAACTGATGATTTATGGAGGGGCTGTAACAATCCTCCTTATAACAACTGTTGCTCTTACTGAGCGACGAGAAACAGGTGAACCTGTGGAGGATCTTGACGATATAGTCCCAACCAGAGAAAAACAGGAGGAATCAAGTGTATGAAACCAAGAACATCTCAAATACTCAGTTTTGTGGTCGGGATTGTGCTAGCACTTAGCGTCTACGGCTTCATGATGTATGGTCTAAGAGATTTTAATGATCCAAATAACACTGATGATAGTTTTATAGGTTTAACTGATAACGACGACGATGACCGAGATAATTTTCCCTTTTTGAATTTAACAAATCTTTCTTATCATGAACTTGGTGAAAAGATGGGTGAATTGCTATGGAAAACACGAGCGATTGATGTTATTATTTTAGGCATCATATTAATTGTCGCCTCAGAATCAGCATCTTCAATAGTTAAAGGTATTGAAGAACAATGTGCGGAATTTCGTCAAGAATTATGTGAATCCAGTGAATACCTTGTTGTAACTGAAAAAGAGGAGGAGCAATAGCAATGGATATACCATTTGATAACATTTATGTGATATTAGGATTTTCAGTGGCATTGTTAGTAATTGGTGTCTATACTTTTGCAGCAAAGAAAAACATGATCAAATATTTGATCGCCATTGAACTTTTGTTAGATGCAGCTCATCTTAATTTTATTGCATTCTCAAATATTTTTGGTGCTACAGGTGAGTTTGTCGATCCACTACCTCATGCTGTCGTAACTGTCAGTATTTGTATTGGTGGATGTGTTGCTGGCGTTGCGTTAGCCTTGATAATTCAAGCCTATCGCGTACACGGTACGATAAATTCTCAGAAATTATCCAACTTGAAATATTAGGAGTGTATCAAAAAAAATGTTCTCACAATATACCCCTATTATTAATTGGGCTGTACCTTTTGCTGGAGCTATTATTACTCCAATAATCGGTTTTATCGCTGGTAAAATTAAGGAAGGAAAAACACAAGAAGTGTTATATTTTATCCGTAATTGGTTTGCAACCTTTACAGCAGCTATTTCCTTTATCTTTAGTTTATCAATGGTTCCCGATGTTTTTGGAGGCTCTGGTGGAGAAACAGTCTGGGCTACATGGTTCTCCGGGCTACTCGATAAAAACCTGAATCCTATGATTGTTGAGTTTGGCACTTTAGTTGATCCGTTATCTGTCATGGTAGCGTGTTTCGCCTCAGGTGTAGGCTTAATGATTATGATTTATGGAGTTGGTTATATGAAAGGAGACAAACACCTTGATAGATATTGGTTTGAAATGCAAGCCTTTATTGGTGGGATGGTTCTCCTTGTAATGTCAAATAATCTCTTCATGACCTATGTTGGTTGGGAGATTGTTGGATTCTGTTCATATGCATTAATCGGGTACTACTTTAATAAAAAAGAAAAACAAGACCCTAGGGAATTAACACTACAGGAAGAAACTGAAGGTGATTACAATTCTCATGCAGGATTGAAAGCATTCATCACAACACGTATAGGTGATGTTATGATGCTCATGGGTATACTCATAGTTTTCTTCTATGCTGGCACCTTTAGTTATATGGATTTACTCGCTGATCTTTCCTGGATAACAGCACTGAAAAACAATAATATTTTGATCTTAACAGCTATCCTAATTTTTGGAGGACCTATTGGCAAATCAGCTCAATTCCCATTACAGGTTTGGTTGCCAGAAGCCATGGCAGGTCCAACAACAGTTTCTGCGCTAATTCACGCTGCAGCAATGGTAAAAGCAGGTGTATACATGGTGACACGAACCTTCCCAATGTGGTATTTAGGACTGCATGATCTTGGTTTTGAAAATTTGAAGATATACTTCTTATTTGTTGCTGCTATTGGTGGTTTTACTGCCTTCATGGCTGCTACCATGGGTACAGCTTCACTAGAATTGAAGAAAGTCTTAGCTTTCAGTACCATCAGTCAATTAGGCTATATGTTTATGTCTCTCGGTGTTGGTGGACTTATTGAACCAGAAGCTGGTGTCGTAGATTTTAACGGTTTCTTTGGTGGAACATTTCACATGCTTTCTCATGCAATGTTTAAGGCACTCCTGTTCTTATCTGCAGGTGCTGTTCTTCATGCTGTCCATAGTAAATATATGGATCGTATGGGAGGCTTGCGAAAAGATATGCCAAAAGTCTTTTGGCCGATGCTTGTAGGTGGTCTTTCGCTTGCAGGTATACCGCCGTTAGGAGGCTTTTTCAGCAAGGAATCAATCTTTGCCACATGTCACCACTTGGGATCACAAGGCAATCCAGTAGGTTGGATATTCTTAGCCGTTGGAGCTATTGCAGCTGTTTTAACCTTATTCTACACTATTAGATTCCTCGCTTTCACTTTTAGCGGAGAAAAATCAGAGAATGTACTCGAAGTTGAAGAACACCAAGGCGGTCATTTACACAAAACACACCCAACAATGTGGATTCCACTAATATTATTAGCAGCTGGAACAATTGTAAGTGGATTTATTGGACCATTTGTAGAACAATTCATGAGTTCAAATACTTGGTTTAGTGCTGCAACAACCTTTACTGTAGAAGAATTTCATCTGAATTATGGGCACTATCTTGCTCATACATTTGGCTCATGGACCTTTTACGGAGTAACCTTAGGCATTATTGCAGTAGGCGGTATCCCGGCATATTTCTTATTTGTTCAAAGAAAATGGGATCTCAAGAAACTAAAACAAGAAAATAAATTCATCAATGGACTTTACACAATCTTACATCGTCGATGGTTTATCAATGATTTCTACTACATATTATTACGAGGATTTAAGAAATTTTCAGAATTAGCATACGAATATTTCGACTTACGAGTAATAGACCAATTAAATTACATTATAGCATCTGGTACAATGAAATCAGGCGAAGTTTTCCGAAAGACGCATACAGGAGTCCTGTCTGTGAACTTTATCTATCTATTATTTGGCATAATGGCCATTTTAATAATATTACTATTTGCACTCTAGGAGGATTATCAAGACAATGTTCAATACAACGTTATTAATATCAATAATTATCTTATTAGCAGCACCGCTGATAATCTTCATTATTGGTAATTGGAATGCTGATGTAGCAAAATGGTTGGCGTTTGCAGCAACACTAATTGCTGGTGTATTCTTTGCTCTCACCTTAGGTGATGTATTGAATTTAGGAATACATGAAGAAAGCTGGCCTTGGATGGACTTTATTGTTGGAAGCATTAATTTCAAAATCAGTTTTTCATTAATTGCTGATAATTTGAGCTTCCCTATCGTGGCAATCATTTTCATCTTGTCCTTAGCAGCAGTAATGTATAGCTTTAGCTATATGAAAGAAGAAAAAAATCTTGGAGTATATTATGCTTTACTGGTTCTCTACATCGCTGGTATGGTTGGTGTAGTGTTAGCTGGTGATCTTGTCCAATTTTACATTTTCTGGGAATTAATGTTAATTCCATCATACTTCATTATTGCTCAATGGGGTTCAAAACCAAATAGTGTAAAAATTGCTTTCAAATATTTCATCTTTACTCATATTGGTGCAATGGCTATCCTAGCTGGCATAGGTGGTTTATGGGCCTATGGTTCACCAGATGGTAGTTTTACTATTGCAACACTCGATATGAGTTCCACACCCGCAATTGCAATAAGATTACTGACGATCCTTTTCCTTGTAGGTTTTAGTGTCAAGATGGCAATCTTTCCAATTCACTCTTGGCTACCAGATACTCACAGTGAAGCACCCACTCCAATAAGCGCCATTTTGTCTGGTGTAATGATCGAAACAGCCGCATATGGTATTCTTCGAATATGCACCGGAGTTATTGGTGAACCTGGTATGGGTGGATGGATGCGTTGGGTCTTAATCGGATTAGCGGTCTTCACAATGATGTACGGTGGAATCATGGCTTTGGCTCAAAAAGATACAAAGAGACTCTTTGCATATTCTTCAATATCGCAAATGGGTTACATATTCTTTGGTTTAGGCACATTTACCATGTTTGGATCAACTGGTTCAATGTTTCATATTGTCAGTCATGCCTTAGCAAAAGGCACTTTGTTTATGGTCGCTGGTATCTTAATGACACAAATCGGACATCATAAAGGACGAAACATCGAAAAACTAGGTGGTCTAGGATTGAAAATGCCTATTACAGCAATTGTTGCGATGATTGCAGCCTTGAGTCTTGCTGGCACACCACCACTAGCTGGCTTTATGTCAGAATGGATAATCTTCCAAGGTGGTTTACAAGCAAATAGTACTCTTGGCATAATCGCTGTAATCTTTGCAATACTTTCGACGGCCTTAACTGCTACTTATGTCTTGCTTTTCCTAAAGAATGTCTTTTTAGGACCTGTGAAAGAAGAGTACGAAGACATTACAGATCCAAGTCCTTACATGTGGGTGCCTTTAGCAATAATTGCTATATTGAGTTTTGTTGTCGGCATCTTCCCAAATACAGTGCTAACATTCGTAACCGAAGTGGTTGCGAAAATTTTCGGAGCGTAGGAGATGATTAGAAAATGAATATCTACTATATCTTACCAATAATAATCCCGATCGCTGGTGCATTAGTTATTGCAATCCTTGGACGATTTGCGAAAAAACAGACCTTAGGTTGGATGTTAGGATATGCCTCGATTGCTATCTTATGCCTTCTTACTTCCTTAGGGCTCATTATTTCTTTCTATCCACAAATAGGAAGTATTGATCCCTCAGAGTTAAATTGGAAAATTGGTGGGCTTATAGGTTCAACCTTTAAAATGGATACTATTACCTGGTGGCTTAGCTTAATATTCACCTTACTGGGAACTATTGTTGCTATCTATTCTATCCGTTATATGGACAAAGATGATCGATTAGATAGATATTACTTACTCTTACTCATTCTTATTGAAGGAATGATTGGTGTAGTAATGTCAGGTGACTTGTTCACTTTGTTCATCTTCTGGGAAACAATGAGCCTTTCTAGTTATGTACTCGTTTCCTTCCGAAAAGAGCAACCAGATCCCATTGAAGCAGGTATAAAGTATCTCTTCATGAGTGCTTTTGGAAGTATCAGTCTATTATTCGGTATGTCATTAATATATGGTACAACTGGAACATTGAATATTGCTAGTATCGCACAAATTTATCTTACGAAAATTTCCGCATATGGCTTATCAAGTGTTCATTATGTCATCATAACAGCCCTTATTATTGGGTTTGGTGTGAAAGCTGCTATTGTACCTTTACATACATGGCTTCCCGATGCTCATCCAGCCGCTCCCTCCGGAATCAGTGCAATGTTATCAGGCGTAGTCATTATGACTGGAATGTATGGAATGATTTATACCTTAACCTCATTCTTTGCTCCAAGTATTGATACGCTGGGCTTTGTATTACTCTGGATAAGCATTGTAACAATGTTTGTTGGGAACTTGTTAGCATTACGACAAAATGACTTGAAACGACTTTTAGCTTTCTCAACCGTATTGAATGTCGGTTTTATTCTATTCGGTTTAAGCATGGGGTCAGCTGGAATTAATGCTGATGCTTCTGCTTTAGGTGTTCAAGGTGGATGGTTCCATATTTTCACTCATTCCCTTGGAAAAGGTCTGGCATTTCTTTGCGCTGGGGCGATTCTCTATCGATTTAAAGAACGTGGTTTAGACAAACTGGAAGGCATTGGTAAAAGAATGCCATGGACTATGGGTGCTCTCACAATTGCACTCTTAAGTCTTGCCGGGGTACCACCATTACCAGGATTCTGGTCGAAATTGAATATGGTCATCGCTGCAGTACAATCAGGGAATTGGCAATATTATGTTGGTGTTGGGTTATTCTTGCTTTCAAGCGTAACATCAGTAGTTTATTACTTGATTGTTCTTCAACGCATGTGGTTTAAAGAACCAAGCGAAGAAGTGCAAAATGTTCAAGAAACACCACTTGAAATCATCATTCCACTCTATGTTTTAGTAATAGTGATGGTTTTAGTGTCAATTATTCCTAATACCTTTTCAGCAATCGCTGCGAATGCAGCAAGCGATTTACTCAGTTTTATTCCATGATAGAAATAATAGCATGAAGACCTCTTCATGCTTTTTTTATCTATTTTTTTTAAAAGTAACATAATTATAATTTACTACTTCTAATTAGGTACTTGTTTTTCTGATGTTTTTTGTCGATTTCTTCTTGTAATAGTTCTTACAAAACGTACTATCAATACTATTCCACCAAGTAACCCTGGAAAAATAACATTAACTAAAGTTTGGAGGATGGATAGATTCAATGCATTATGTATCGATATAAACATAATTTTACTAAAAAGCTCTCTAAGAATAGTATCACGTATTCCTATCCCACTGATGCTGAAAGGAAAAGCTATAGCTGATAACGCACCTATTGCTAATATCCCGCTGATTAGTAAAGGTTGGAAAGTACTTTCACCAAAAGCTAGAAGAAAGAAAACACCTTGGAAACCAAGCACTATCCAGAAAAGCACTGAGAAGATAGTTAAGAAGAAGTAATTTCGTATTTTAAATTTCTTTTGAAAAACAAAAAAATCATTAGATATGTCATCAGTTTGTATCAAAATTTTATTTTGTCTACTTTTTTTCTTAAATGCTCTAGCAATAAATTTAACAAAAAATGTGATTATTTTACGCGTGAACTTTTTGTTAAAAATAAAAATTATTATTATTACAAAAAGTACAAAACCAATTACTATACCAAGAAAAATCCACCAAGAAAGATCAAGAAAAACAACCTTTGTTAATAAAAAAGGAAAGGAAACCAGTAAAATAATTAAAATTCCTCCCAAATCCAACAATCTATCGAAGACAACTGAAAAAATAGTACTTCCAATTTTTGCTTCGTCATTATTTTTTGATAAATAAAAAGCTCTTAAAATATCACCAACTTTTGCGGGTGTTAGACTAGAGCCAAAGGTGCCTATCAATA
>JAYEJY010000169.1:0-3093 GCA_034660795.1 Promethearchaeati archaeon
ATAAAAGGATATTCTACTTCAAAGGAAGAATCCTATTTTAATTGTTTTTCAAATTTTGCTAATGAATCTGGCACACCTTCTTTATCATCCCATTTAGCAAATTCACGAGCTATAATGCCCATTAAGCATTCTCTTTGAGATTCATCAGTTTGCAAATAAAAAAAACGAGCATTTGGTATTTGAGCTGCCATTTTTGGATAATTTTTTTGATCATGAATCTGATCTGTTGTCCCGTTAAAAACGTATATTTCTTCTTGAATGGCTGATACTTCATCGAACAGATCTAAATCACTTGCTGCTGATGCTGCTCGCTTCCATTTCCAAGGTTCTAAGCATGCAATAAGTTTTTCTGTTCTTTCTCTTTGATGTTCTTCTTCCATCCCTCTAAGAGCGATGAATTTCAATAAAGGTTTTAGTAAAACTAGAGCAATAGCTGGTAATATTGGGGCAATATATTTTGAAAGAAAACGGAATTTCCATAATTTATGCATAGGATCAAAAGCAACAATTTTAGGTATTTCACCAAAAGTTTCATTTAATAAGCCTTTGAGAACAATGGTAGCTCCCCAACAAGTTCCAAATAATATGAATTTCTGTTCATATAAATTGAAAAACTTAAGAACATCTTGAACATCACGAGCTTTTTGGGAAACACTCATATCGACCCTTCTTTTGTCCATTTTACTGCTATTTTTTTCACGGGTTTCAATATAATAGAATTCTACTTTCTTATGAAGCGCTGCATAAAATTCCCGAAATATTTCAGGAATAGTTCCCCAACCTGCAACTAAAACTATTGGAAGAGAATTAATAGGATTATTAGGTTTAATATGAAAAACACGAATCTTACCATTTTTAACAGGAACATAATGTTCAGAACAATCTTTTGTCTCAAAGAAATTAGGTACTGGTTTTTTAACTTCAGTAATCATTTTTTCGACTATTTCTTGTTTTTCTTTAGGTAGGGTTAAGACTTCCTCTAATTCTTTATCTGATAGAGAAACGACAGAAGCGCTTTTTTCAGTGGTTTTTTCGGTGTTATTATTTGAATGAGCCATTTTGAATCCTCAATACGTTTTACTGTATGCTATAATACAACCAAACCAAGCGTGGATTCCATAATTAGATTAATAATTCTTATTATAAAAATCAATGAATTATTTTGTCTAGTTTTCAATTATTGTAAAAAGCTCTAAATAAATAATAACTTAAAAATTGAGTCCATGATTTGCAGAAAGGAAAATAAGCGGACGCGAAGGGATTTGAACCCTCGACCTACTCCTGTCTCCTGTTTTTTATGAATTTTCTTAGGAGGGAGCCGCGCTATCCATGCTGCGCTACGCGTCCTTTCAATGATATGTAATTAATTTTATTGTTTTTTTAAGATTTGTCTAAAATAAGATTAATATCTGACCAAAAAGTAAGAGAATAAGAAAAAAAGATCAATTTATGAATTGTCTTATATTATAAACATATTTTGTGAACTAATATGTTCATATATGTTCCATATAATCAAGATTAGGTGAACAAATACATGTTTGTTTTTTAATGCCATATCGATGAAAAACACTATAGTTTATGGAATGTTTTTTTAATGTTTTTTTGATTTTTTTTATAGTATCTTTTTCTCCTCTTCGTTCAGTATCATCTAAAAGGATTATGAATTTATTTTGATCAAGAATTTGAGGTATATATTTGAGGATCCCAATTCGAGAATTTCTACGGACACCAACAGGCCCATCTATGATTATAAGATTAAATTTTACTTCTTGTTTTTCAAAAATTTTAGTATTATACCATAAATAATTGCCTTTGCCAATTTTAATAGATTCTAGGGGGGAATAAACATACTCAAATCTGTTTGATGATACTAATCTATTTTTAAAAAGCTCATACCATTTTTTGTTATGTTCTAAAACGATTGCTTTTGCCTTTTCTTGTTCTTCTATATATTTTGAGGTTAAAAGTGTTGATTGTCCTGAACCTAATTCAAGAAGATTAACCGGCTTAATTAAATGATAAATCTTGAAAAGAAGATAAAGGAATGTCGCATTCGCAGCATGACCATCTGGGAAGAGTGTAAAAGAATCCCAACCAACAATTCGTAAATTATAATGTAAACTCTTTAATGCCAATTGTTCTTTCACTAATCGACCTTCAAGCATACGAATTGTTAGACTATTTAAGATATTACGTAAGGTAATTTTAGTCAAAGTAAATCATTTTACTTTTAGGTTTTAATTATTAATATTTTTTTCATTCTCAGAGAATAGTAAAATAAGGAATTCTAATGCCTAATTTAAAAAAGGATTAATGTTCAAAGCATATAGTATGTATGAATTAAAAGAAAATAAGCATTTTTCTGGAAGACCTGGACCTTTATTATTAATAATTTTAGATGGTATAGGAATTACGGATAAAAAAAAGGGAAATGCATATTATTTAGCCAAACCAGAAACCCTTCCAGCAATAAAAAAAGAATGTATTAAAAAAGAATTATATTGCGAATTACAAGCAAGTGGTCCTGCTGTTGGATTATTACGGGAAAAAGATATGGGAAACAGTGAAGTGGGGCATAATGCGTTAGGTGCTGGACAAATCTATAACCAAGGAGCTAAATTAGTCGATGAAGCACTTAAAAGTGGGAAAATATTTCAAACTGAAACATGGAAGGAAATTGAATCTTACGTAAAAAAACACAAGAGTACTGTTCATCTTTTAGGTTTATTATCTAATGGTAATGTTCATAGCAATTATTCACAGCTTATTATGTTAATTGATGGATTAGTTGATACTGGCATACCAAATGTCCGAATACATATATTAACAGATGGACGAGATGTCCCGGCTAAATCAGCTTTACAATGGGTTGAGCCATTACAAGAAAAACTTAAAGACATTCGCGAAAAACATGCTGAAGATAATTTTAATTATTATATAGCATCCGGAGGGGGAAGAATGTATGTTACCATGGATCGTTATGAATCTGACTGGAAAATTGTTCAAAGAGGGTGGAATGCTCATGTCAGAGGTATTGTGAAAGAAGCGGAACTTAAAAATGGTTATAAAGGTTATTATAATAGTGCAAAAGAA
>JAYEJY010000170.1:0-3074 GCA_034660795.1 Promethearchaeati archaeon
TGTTTGAATTAATAAGCTTTTATTTGCGATCAGAGAAATTAAAAAAAGTAGATCAATATTTAGGGGAATTAGAAATTTTAGCTAGTGATTTACAAACGCCATCAGTTAATACCCAAATGGAATATCTAAAAGGTTTTTACGAATTAGTTAATCATAATTTCTCGAATTCAATAACATATTTCCAAAAATCGTTAGATATGGCTCAACAAACAAAAGATGTTGGTTTAATTTTAACAAGTAATATTCAATTAACAGCAACCTATTTACAAAAATATAGACTAAACGAGAAAGCAGAGACTTTGAATTTAGCATTAAACTATATAGATACTGCTATCAAATTAGCGAGAGAAAATAAACATAATCAAATCACTGCTATCGCATTAATTATCAGGTCAGTATTACTGGCCATAAAAGGAGCTATAGAAAAAGCATATGATGACATTTCTTTAGCAAAAGAAATCATGAAAGAAAGTGATTATGAAATATGGAAAGAAGAAATTCAATCAATTGAAGCAAGTTTATCTAATGCATTAGAAGAGGGTAAAATGATTTTAGATAGAGAAAATCTTTTCAAAAATGTCCTTCCACAATTCAAATCCATCTTGTCATTAAGAATAGGAGAAAGAAAAATAAAAGAATCAAAAGTTCTTGGATTATTAATTATCACAAAAAGCGGAGTACCCGTAGTTTCTAAATTAAGTCAAAAGCTGAAAACCAATCAATTAATTCTCTCAGGATTAATAACAGCTATTAACCAGTTAGCTGAATCTATTATTGAAGGAGAAGATAAAGGGCGTTTGCAAGAAGTCTTATATGATAAATTCTGGATTACAATTCAACCAATTAAAAATGGAATAGTGGCAGTTATTGCTACAGATGCAACTGCAGAAATAAGATTATGGGCAAATATTATTGCTGAAAGAATTCAAGAAGTGCCTATCACTATTAATGAATTTACAACTATAGTTGAAGAAAAAATTGCTGATCTGTTAGAGGAAATGCATATTCAATAAGAGAAGAAAAATTTCAGCTCTAAGTCTAACTTTTATGATCTTATTTTTTACAATCCATTTGTAAGAAATCTTTTTCTTCGGCAATTAATTTCACTGTAATGGGGTCAAATTTTTCATCTAAATGAATAGAATCACTTGGGATTATTTTTTCTCGATAATTTTGAAACATCTTTTCTGTTACTTTTAGATCCTTTTCATCAACCAAGGTATCTTTAGGAAGTCGAATAACAACTAAAGGTATATCTGGATTTTTCAAAGAATTTACATCACCTAACTTTTTCAAAGTTTGGTTATATTGTCTGTGAATTTTTTTTGCACCATCTTTAATAAGAAACGAATACATTTCTTGATAGGTTTCCCAAGTTTTCCCCCACCATATAAAAAAGGTAATTGGTATAAAAAAGAAAAACATAATTGCAAGGGGCCATAAACAAAACCAAGGAAGTTTCATTAGGATATTTAATCCTTGTTCAGTCTTTAATTTTCGAGAAGCGCCTACTAATATAATTCCTTTAAGATTTTCAAAAGATTTCCTACTTAATAATTCTATAATTAACATTCCACCCATAGAATGCCCACATAAAATAAATGATTCTTTATCAGGAATTTTCTCTTTAATTTTTTTAGATGAGAATCAATGTCTATACAACTTTCATCCCAATATATAATTTCAACATTCTCTTCCCTAAATACCTTCTTATATGCTTTATATTCTCTTCCAGTTCCGCCAAGACCTGTAGCTAAAATAAATTTAGTTTTACAATCTAAAAAGGAAAGAGAAGAAAGATCTTCCTTTATTTCCATTAATTTTTTTCCTCAATTATTGCTTTGTGTTCTTTTTGTATAGAATTAATGATTTCAATGGTATGATTCTGTAATGCTTTTTGATAAATTTGGAAGTCATCTTTTCCTAACACTTGTTCAGCATACATGATTGTTGGTGTTTTCTCTTTTGTAAGCGATGCGTTTATTGTTTTCTTTTTTAATAGTTGTTCATTAATCTCAACGCTTATGTTTTTATCTAAGTGGTTTTTCAGTTGTTCATCTATGTTTGAATAGTCTTTTTCTTCCTTATTTGTTCCTACATATAAATCAGGTTCATAGACACGTCCTCTCCATGTAGCAGTTTTGCTTATTTCCATATTTAATGCACTAACACCAAGGGTTATGCAGAAAAATATGAGCAAAATTGGATAAAAAGCATAGGTAACCCAATAATGTCTTCCTTGATCTTTCCAGTAGACTATCAGAGAAATAGGAAATATAGTATATAATATTGCTGCAGCTAAATAATAAGGCCATGTCCAATATAAAATAAAGAGGACTAAGATCCCAGGTGCAAAAAGCCCCCATAATATCCAACTTAATGTCCCCATAATCTTATGAGGAGCAAAGAATTTAGTCCCTGCAAAAACGTTTTTATTCCAACCATTCCAGCATTGTTTTAACGAATCCGGATACATTCGGGTTGAAACATATTTTTTCGGTTTATCAATAAAGAGTTTTCCGAGTTGAACCTTTATTATTCTTGAAAAAGCTAAATCCTCAACTATGGATCCTTTGACACGTAAATGTCCTCCAATAGATTCATAAGCTTCTCGAGTAAAAAGAAGGTATTGTCCATTTCCCATGTATTTGTCTTTTTGCTCTGGATCATTTACACTAGAATACCCCCCGCTAATGAGATGTGATGTAAAAAAGTATATTGGAATAATACTTTCCCACCATTTTATTAATTTTTGATAGGGAAGCATTGTATATAATGCAGCATTATGTTTTTGGGATTTAATTATTGATCGTTTTAAAGAAGGGGGTGTATGGCTTGTATCAGCATCTGTGAAAAGGAAATAATCTCCTTCAGCATATTTATAACCTAGATGACAACCCCAATTTTTCCCAATCCAACCATCGGGTAAATGTTCATCAACAATAACTTTATTAGCATATTTCTTTGCTATTTTGACAGTATTATCTGTTGAACCGCCATCAGAAACGATAATTTCATAATTGGAATAATCTAATTTCCGAAGAGATTTTAAACAGTTTTCTATGTTTCTTTCA
>JAYEJY010000171.1:0-3027 GCA_034660795.1 Promethearchaeati archaeon
TTATGTGAGAGTAATGAATGACTAACAAAAAAGAAAAATATCAACCTTCAATAAAAAGAGTCATATCTTATCGACATCCCATAGATTGTAAGATTACTCCAGATGGCAAGAAAGTTGCATATATAACAATGAATGCTAACTGGGAGAAGAATACCTTTGATCAAAATTTATTCATTTTAGATGCAAAAACAAAAAAAGTTGTCCAAGAAATAAAGGATGGAAAATCCTTAGGTTGTGAATGGTTTGATAATAATTCTTTAATCATTCATCAAAAAAAAGAAAACCAAACAACCCCAATACAATTGTGGTATTTTGACCTTAATGAAAATAAATTTTTGCAGATTACTAGCAGCAAAGTAGATATTCTCTCGTTTAAATGCACACCGAATGGTATTGTTTATTTATCAAGCAATCCCAGAAAAACTGCGAAGATTGAAAAAAGGAATAAATATGGAAATTTTATTCATTTTGAAAAAGAACAAAGCACAGATGCTTTATTTTATTTGGATTTCAAGAAAACATTAGAGTATCTAAAAAATAAACAAAAAGAAAAACTCCCTAATACTCTAGTTTCTCCTTGTTTTGAAATAACTTCTCTTTTACATAAACCTTTGAAAATTACTGATTATTTTATTGGCCCAGGAGAATGTTATGTTTATATAAATTGTCAAAAAAACATGGAATTAGTTCATATAAATGAGACTAGTTCCTATATTCTAAAAATTGATTTGCAAAAAGCTTTATCTCGTTATATAAAAAATGAGATTTTATTACAGAAAAATAAGGAAACTCGAGTAAAAATAAAAGAAAAACTTAGAGCAAATCTGCTGCCACATGTTGAATATTTTAAAAGATTTGGCTTTCCAAAAGGAGCCAAGATTGTTGCTCTTTCACCTAAAGGTAATAAGGTTCTTATTTCTTATTCTGAAAGAGGTAATTTTTCGTATTCTCAAGATGATTTGTGGTTACTTGATTTACATGTTGCTGATGATGTATTAGGAGACAAAAAAGTCCTTGATTATTTCAAAAAAATCACAGGAGATTTTGATAAAAAGCCCAAGGTTGTTAACTGGCTAACTCAAGGAATTATTGTTGGCTATATTGAGAACACAAAAGGAAAAATTGCTAAAATAACTCCAGAAGGAGAAATTCAAACATTATCTTTAGATGGATTATTGTCTTCTCATTTAATTTATGATTTTACATCACGAAACAAATTATTAATGATAGCTTCTACATCTGAGAAAACATTTGAATTATTTTTAATTGACAATTTTCTCGAGAAAAAATCTGAGATATTACAACTTACTCAATTCTCAAAAGAAACTAAAAACTGGAGTCTTGGTAAAGTAGAAAAAATAAGCTGGTTGAGTAAAGATGGTGAAAAAATATATGGTGTCTTAAGAAAACCGGAAAATTATAATAAATCAAAGAAATACCCCCTTGTTTTTATTGTACATTCTGGCCCTAATTGGTATTCTCCGGAGGAATTATTGGAACCAGTTGATCTTTATTATTATCCAACAATACAATTTATCAATAATGATATATTAGTTTTAAAGCCAAATTATCGCGGGTCTGTTGGAAGAGGACAAGCTTTTCTAGAATTAAACAAAGATAATCTTGGTATTGGAGATTTATGGGATATTGAATCTGCAATTGAATCTCTAGACAAAAAAGGCATTATTAATACAGAGAAATTAGGGATTATGGGTTGGTCTCAAGGTGGGTATATTGCTGCATTTACAAGTATTCAATCGAATTATTTTAAGGCTGCAAGTGTAGGTGCTGGTACGGTAAATTGGTACACTTATCATATTAGTTCAGAAAAACCACAATTTACAAATCAATATTTAGGTAGTTCACCTTTTATTAGAAATCAGAAATATTTAGAAACGTCGCCTATAAATATGATAAAAAATGCCAAAACACCAACATTAATACAACACGGGGAAAGAGACCAGAGAGTTCCATTGATAAATGCCAAGGAACTCTATAGAGGATTGAAAGAAATGAAAGTACCTGTTGAATTCTTTATTTTCCAAGAAATGGGGCATACAATAACGAAACCTCGTGAAAGTTTACTCATAAAAACACAAAATTTACAATGGTTTATGCATCATTTATTGGGAAAAGAGTTAGATTTGACACCAATTAATAAGAGGTAATAAGATTGAATGACAAAAAATCGCAGCGCATAGGTTTTTTGATAACACATGGAACAGATACAATGTCTTGGGGATTAAGCGTTCTAAGATATCTCATTAAAAACTTACCAGCAAATATTGCAATAACGGGCTCTCAAATACCCATTAGTTTAAGGTTTGCTGCATCTGATGTATATCCGAATATTGAAAATTCCATTAAACTAATAACTCAACTCACCCCTTCAAAAATTTTCGTAGTATTCAATAATGGTCGGATTGCTTTTCAAGAAGCGATATGGAAAATTGATAAATGGGACCCTGAAGCTTTCAGTGGAGAAAAATTAGCACTAATCGCTATGGATGAAATCATTATAAAAGGACGATCTTACCCTCTAAATACAGAAAGAAACCTAGATATTCTATATCTTCTTCGAACAGGTGGAACAATTGAATCAGAAGAAAATGAAGTTGGTATATTACAACCAACAGCAAACATAGTGAAGGATTATATTAAAAATCAACTAGGAAATTATTTCGATCAATTTAAATCAATTTCGTTAATGGCGAAAGATTCCTCTGATTTAGTTCTAGATTCTTGGATTGCAATTGGAGAAACAATAATTTCTAAGTGCCATAAATATGGGTATACCACTTTTTTAGACAAAGCTTTCAACAATAATGTACGAATCATTTCTACTTCACCATTAAAAACTGAAGAAGAATATAAGCGCTTATTTAAAACAACAGATGGCATTATTTTACAAGGATATGGTAGTGGGACGATAAATTGTGATATCGATAGCGGGTATTCACCCTTACCAGCAATAAGAGAAGCAATAACTAAAGGAAAAGTGGTAATTATTACTTCCTTCACTCCTTT
>JAYEJY010000172.1:0-3008 GCA_034660795.1 Promethearchaeati archaeon
ATAAGAGTCCCATCATTTTAAATGCTTCCTCAATACCCTCTCCTGTCATAGCAGAAGTTTCAATATAAGCGTCATAATCTATGATTAATTTAAACTGTTGAATATCTTCTTTCCAGACTTCTCTTAATTCCTTCAAATCTGTTTTGGTCGCAACTAATACTTTAGGTGCTTTTGGATCTAATTCATGTTTAACTGAATTATACCAATCTTCTAAACTATAAAAACTATCACGTCGGGTAATATCAAATGCTAAGAAAATTCCTTTTGCACCACCTGCGAAAGCTTCACGCATTTTGGCAAAATGCTCTTGTCCCCCAACATCAAATATTTGTAAAGTAACCTCAACATTATTGATAAACATTCGTTTTATGAAAAAATCACATCCTACTGTTAGATTATAATCAGCGAAAAATTCATTGGTTGTAAGGCTAGTACAAATACTTGTTTTTCCAACTGCACCATCTCCGACAATGAGAATTTTGAAAAATGCTTCGTTATTAGCAGTGGGCATACATTTCACCATTTTACAAGGAAAATAACTAACAAACAATATCTTACATGTTCTTTTGTTAGAGTTATTATTGTATTATTTTAAGTTCTCTATAGTGACAAAAACCTTAGTCATTCTTTTGAGCTTTTCTGATATTCTCGGGTATTATTTCTGATGGAGTAGTTAATTGATGTTTGGTTAAGCGGGCAATGAATGAGCGTTTTTGAGCTATTGTAAGGGTTTTATTAAAATATTTTTCAGCCTTTTGATTATTTCCTAATAGGCGTAATAATTCTCCGGTTAGATAATAATATACTTCTTTATCATTTACTTTGAATTGTGAATTTTCGATAATTTCTTGAATTGATTGCAAGACTTTTTTTCGTGCTTTTGAGAGAAGAGAATCTTCTAGTTCTCTATAAGCATAACAAGCTTGCATCATTATGTGTGAGCGTTCTTCAAGTGATAAATGAGAACTATATTCAGCTATCTCGAGATAACCATCTCCTACATTGAATTCAGAAGCAGATTTTCCTGTGAAATTTTCGATTTTTTTAATAACTTTTTTAACATTTCTTTGTAAAATAAGATTATTATTAAATTCTAGTGTAAATGCTGCAAAACCACATTTTGGGCACAATTGAATTTTATGTAATATAGGTTGTGGGTCATTTTCACTTGCGATATACAAATCGCTATATTGGTCACCAAAAGTATCATAACTAGCAAGAATTTTTGTTTCAAAACTATGTGAACATTTAGGACAAGTAATTTGTTCATCAAGCAATAACGGCATGAGAAAAATCACCATTATATTTTTCGAGGCTTAGATTTTAATAACCACTTTTCCTCAATATCACCATCATAATAGTGAGGTTCTCGTTTTACCTTATTTTGACTCTTTTCTATTTCTCTTACTTCATCCGCTAATTTCGCAGCATGTCTCATCATTTCATGAGCTGTGGCCACTTGTTGAAGATATGAAAAACGTTCTTGGATTTTAAAACATCCCTTAGTATTAACTTCAGCGACCTGTTGAGCAATTTCAAGAGCTGCTTGTGCTTTTGCTTCTGCATAAGGATTTTGGAAATCTCTTGCTTTTACTGCTTCACGAGGAGTTATCGTTCTGGCTGGTAATTTTACCTCTTCCTTTCGTTGTAATGCTTTTACTAATGTGTTTAGTTCTTTATAGATTATAGTAAATACTCCTGTTGTTGAAAGAACACGCAATAAGTCTGCATTAAATAGAGTCATTTCTATGGGATCAAGAAATTCTCGTCGTGCCCCTATCATCGCATCTCCAGGGATATTAATTAACCCTATATTTTTTTCAAGAAATTTTTCTTGTGTTTCTTTTTTAATTTTATCTGTAATAACAATGAGAGGTTTCTTGTTTTCTGATAATTCAAAAATAGCATTTGAAGGCACTTTTAATGATGCATTTGGTGTTACAACTATAAGTAAATCATATCGAACCTTTTCAATTAATTCAGTTGCTTCTTGCACAGAATCTTTGACCATTTTTGCTCCGGAAGAAACCGTACATACATCAATGTCTTCTCGATCAGCTCTTTCATCAAGTAGCATTTCAAGAAGAATCGAAGAGGCTATATTCCCTAGTTTCAATATCGCAACTTTAGTTACTTTATCATTTTTTGGATTGTTTTTTGTACTTTTTTTGCTATTCGATTTATTTTTTACCATCCATGACAAATCTTCTTTCATTTTTTTACCATCCAACTATTTTTGTTCTAAGCTTATTACTTTAAATCATTTGAATAAACTAAAAAGATAAATGTTCCTATCAAAATTATCTTGAAACATTATTCAATCTTTTTAAATGCTGTTCAAGAAAGATAATCCATTGTTTTATATTATTAGTTAAGTTCCTCAACCTAATTTTTAAATTCTTTTTAGCAATCATATTTTCAGTTATTGTTTGCAGGATAATTGCATTATTGATGTAGATACCTTTTTTATCATCAATAAATTTATTATTTTTCTCTTTACAATAATTTACTAATTGTGCTTTTAAGAAATCTAAGATATCATTTACTAATTTTTTATTATAGAAACGAGTTTTTTTAGAGGTACTAAAATATTCTTGCCATTTGTTTTTATTTAATATTACAAGGAAAAATTCAGCTAAAGGTTGCAATTCAAAAGGATAATTAGTTAATTCGTTATTTGAAAAAAACTGATTAAATAAATCATATTCTTTTTTCTTTTCAGGAGTAATTAATGCAATTGAGGATATTGTTTTACTGTCCCATTGAATGATTGTTTTATCCATCTTTTTTGTCAAAAATCCATATTTTTTTGAGTATGTGATATTCTTATTGAAGGAATTATTGCTAGGAGAACTTTTAACGATGGTCTCTGTAGAAAGAGCCACTAATCTTATTACATTATCCTTTGCGCCTACCACAATTTTGTCTTTTGAAATATTTTTTAGACAAGTTATCCAACTTAGTATTAAGGTCAGAGTTTTCAAGCATTTCCCGGTTTTCCAGTTCCA
>JAYEJY010000173.1:0-3001 GCA_034660795.1 Promethearchaeati archaeon
ATCAGGGGTATAACCGGTTTCATTTAATATTACTAAACTTTCTGCTGGTAAATTAATAGTGAGGGATAATGTATCATTTTCATTTGCGTTTATTGGTACTGTTCTTATAGTAATTGTTAATAAAATAATAATCAAGATAGGTGTTTTATAATTGGTTTGTTTTAAAGAAATCACTATCATTACCTTCAAAAGGAAACTCAGTAAGATAATTTATTTACCTTTTTATCAAAATTTCCTTGTTATTATTTTTTATAGTAAAAATTCATTATTTTGCCAATTTTTAAGAAAAAAATTGAAAAATTCCCTTTTATTGTTTCAAGTTTTAGAAAGAATTTTTAAGAATGACTTCTAAATATCAAACATATTCCACTTAATACAACTTGGTAAGCTGTTTTCAATGGCTTATACAATACCGTAAACAAATAAGTAGGAGGTAAAATGACTTGTCAAAGGAAGACGAGAAAACTAAAGAGACGAAAAAATCTAGCAAATCATCGAAAAGCAAAAAATCCAAAGAAAAACCCGAAAACACTATCTACGTCGGTCGCAAACCAGCTATGACATATGTACTAGCAGTTATGACTTGTTTCAATGAAAATGATGCTGAAGAAGTCAGGATTTGTGCACGTGGTAGAGCAATTAGTACAGCAGTTGATGTTGCTGAACTTATTCGTCATCGCTTCTTAAAAGACGTGGAAATTAAAAATATCGTCACAAGCACTGAAGAAGTGGAGAAGCGTGAAGGTGGCGGAACTGCCAACGTCTCAGCAATCGAAATTGTTCTAAAACGGTAACATGTTCTTTTCCTATTTTCTATCTTTTTCTTTTGTTTTTTCAATTAAAGACCATAGTAGCATTTAATAATAAACACATTCTTTCTTGATTTAGTAATGCTGTTATTTATGCCTATGGTGCTTTAAAAGATGAAAATACCAATTTGTACATTTTGTGCTCAAACAGGTATGCTTTGTTCTGATTGTCAAAAAAAATTAGACTCGGGAGAAATTACTCCTTTAGATATCACAATATCAAAAATTGCGGTAGAATTTGAGAAAAAGAATCCGGAAGCAGCTAATGTTACCCTAATTGATATTATCGATTATCCAGATTTAGTAGTAATCATTGTAGAATCTGGTGAAAGCCGTTTTCTTCAAGGTAAACAAGCTTCATTTGCTGAGCAAATTGAACAAGAAATTCATAGATCAGTAAAAATTGTTGAGAAAATTGGCAATACTAAGAAACTTATAAGGATGATTTTTGCCCCTGCTAAAATTACAGGTATAAATACCGTTTTTGTTCCTGTTCGTTCTGCCAAACCTGGGCAATCCTCAATTGAAGAAGAATTAACAGTTGTCATCAAAAAAGAAGATAAGGATTTGCTTCCATCAAAACTTTCGAATCTAAAGGATTTAGTAAAAAATCTTACTGGTGAAGAGATTCGTACAACTTTCCGATGATTTTTTAGAAATCAATGGGATTCGTTTTCATTATTTCTCTAAGAACAACTGTTGCATAGGAACCTGATTCCAAAGTAAAATCTGCTGTAACATATATTTCCTGGTTTTGGTTCATTTTTATTGTAAGATTTTTCGGACTTATAGCGATTGCTCGTTCTGTACCGGATAATTTAAGGTGATGTAATTTCTTTATTTTGAAATTTTTTTGTTTGACTCCATCTTTGGCTAATAATTCTTTGATGTATTCTCCATAAGGGCATTTTTTTAAATTCGTTTTATATCCAACTATTGGTAGTGTTTTCTTTTTATTTTTCTTGAAATATCGTTTGAAATTTCCTTCTTCTTTCATGATTTTTGAAACTGTTAGATTCCAAATATATGATTGATACGCATGTACATATATTTTCATCAAATTTTTTGGTAATGTATAAAATGCCCCGATAAAATCATTGGCTCTTTTTTCCAAGTATTCTAGTATTCTTCGTTCAAAGAACATATTATTAGGAAAAGCCTTTCTCGCAGCCCTACAATCATCTGTTTCATTATAAATTGCTCTTGCTTTCTTTACTGCATCACTTTCATTTGGATAAACCTTTCCAAGATATAACCGTACAGCCTCTTCTACATTATTTAGAATTAATTGTTTTCCAACTTCATGAGAAATTGGTCTTCGAGCACCAAATCTTTGATGTCCAAAATAATTAGGAATACCCCCAAAACGATCAATTTCCTTCTTAATCTCATGAATTTTATACTTAATGCTTTCTTTTTCATCTTCTAATTCTTTAATATTAATAATAAAATGATTACCGTAAAGATTCCCCAAGTAATTACGATATACAGTTGTACGAGGTGCTCGAATTTCAAGTCCAGAAATATTCACATCTAGTAATTTTTCTTTGGGAACATTAAACACTGTAGCCCTTTGCGCAGTATAAGCCATTTTATCTTTAGTTCCAGCAAAATTAATGTCCTCTGTACTAACACCTAATTCTTCACTAAGTAGAGTAAGAGCTCGATGGCTTTCCACTGCTTTTTTTATAAGAATAAATTCGGTAAAAAGTCCGGGCTCATCCTTCCCTAAAGAAAATCTTTCATCAAAAATATCAATTTTTCGTCCTTCAGGGAGTATTTCCTCAACTATAAAATCGAAGGGTGAGTTTCGTAGTTTCCCTCCTATCCCATCTGTTTTCGAACAATAATATATCATGCCCATTTCTTGTTCAATAGGATGACCTTTACGCAGCTCTTTTTCCATTCCCTTTAACATCCTTTGAATATCATAGATTCATAATAATTTCAAATCAGCAGTAATTTTATCAACTTTTTCATAAGGAGCTGGTCCGATTGCTCCTACAGTTGTTGAGCCAGGTGGTAATTCGGTTAATCCAGCATCTTTTACCAAAGAAAATGGTAAGTCTTCCCATTCTGCTTGCTCTATTAATTCCAATAATTCTTGCATCGTTGGAACTTGGACAACTACCTTTTTCTGACCTTCTTTATACCAATTCTTGTACCATATTGGCTTTTCCTTTCTTGCATTT
>JAYEJY010000174.1:0-2986 GCA_034660795.1 Promethearchaeati archaeon
AACTTTTATCAGCAGAAAAACCTTTGAGTGGGAAAATGAATTTAGTTATGGATTCAAGTTTAGTGGGCGTGTTTATTCATGAAGCATTTGGTCATGCATGTGAAGCTGATGGTATTATAACTCAACAATCGATACTACATGATAAAATGGGTAAACAAGTTGGTGTTGAAGAGATAAGTGTAAGTGACAATCCCACAATACCGGGTTTACGGGGAAGTTTTGCTTATGATTCGGAAGGAACAAAAACATTTCCGAGAAGTTTAGTTAAGAATGGGATCTTATCTGAATATTTCCATACACTAGAAACAGCTACTCTTTTAGATGCAAAACCAAATGGTGCTGGACGTGCCATGGATTTCCGCTATCCACCACAAGCTCGTATGGGAAATACCTTCGTTGAACCGGGCGATAAAACCGTAGAGGAATTATTTGAACTTATAGATTCTGGAATGTACCTAGTAAATTCGTATGGTGGATATGTTCATCCATCAAAAGGGCAATTCATGTTTAGTGCTCAACAAGGATATATTATTGAAAATGGCGAAAAGAAAGCATTAACTCAAAACGTTTCTATGTCTGGAATGGTATTAGAAGTTCTTAGAAATACCTTAGGAGTTGGAAAAGACTTCGAATATGCTTTTAATGGTAATTGTGGTAAAGGTGGCCAATGGGTACCAGTAACGGGTGGCGGTCCTTCAATTGCTGTTAAGGATCTTGTCGTAGGAGGAAGATAAAAGTGACTAAAGATTTACACGATATTACAAATAAAACTATTAAATTAGCTCAGAAAAAAGGCGCAGATTTTTCAGAAGCATTTTTAATTAAAGGCAATCGCATAAGTATTGAAATTGAAGATTCAAGCATTGTTAAAGCTAATAATCAGAGTGTCTCTGGTATTGGTATGCGAATTATTAAAGATAAAGCTGTAGCACTTGGTTCTTCAACTCAATTTCAACATTCATTATTGGATAACATGGTTAAGGAAGCTGTATTATTAGCTAAAGCTTCTTCCGCTGATCCAGCAATTATAGGATTAGCAGAACCGATTGATTCTTATCCTGAAGTTAAAGGTCTTTATGATAAAAAATTAGCAGCACTTAATAGTAGTGAGCTGGTCGATTTAGCAATTACTGGTATAAATGCTGCACATGAAATTAATAAAGAGATTAAACTGGAAGGCCAGTTAGTGGTAAGTGATATTCAAAATTATTTAGCAAATAACAACGGTATTGATCTTCATTCTGCCAAAACTAGCATTAATTTCTACCTTCAAGGAAAACTTGCTAAAAGCGATGACGATATCGGTGTTGCGTATGAACTTCAATTTGGTCGGCATTTGGCAGATGTTGATCCCGCAGAAGTTGGTCGAATTGCTGCTGAAAAAACGATCAAAATGCTTGGTGCTAAAAAGATTGATTCTGGGGAATATCCCTTTATTCTTGATGAGCGAGCAGCTCGTAGGACGATTAACGGTATCATTGATAAAGGTATTTCAGCGTATAATATTGACCAAGGGACAGCATATTTTACTGATAGACTTGGAGAGCAAATTGCTAGCAATAAATTAACTGTACTTGATAATCCTCTTGAAAAAGGTGGATATAATAGTACTCCATATGATGATGAAGGAACAGCTTGTTCAAAAAAAGTTCTTGTTGAAAATGGAACACTTTTAACATATTTGAGTGATGTTTACACCTCTCATAAATTGGATATACCTAATACCGGTAGTGCGCAAAAACGAGGATATGATGGTATCCCTCACCCAAAATTACAACAAATCCAAATACAAGGTGGTTCGGCATCAAAAGATGAGCTCTTTTCTGAATTAGATACCGGTCTCTACCTCGAAAGTCCCTTAATGGCTATGACTGGTACAAATATTAGTCAACAAGTAGATGTTGGGTTCTGGGTAGAACAAGGAGAAATCCAATTTCCAGTTAAAAATACTATGCTCGGTACAACAGTCTATGAAGTTCTTCAAAATATACAAATGCTTGGAAAGAATGTTTTAGATGAATCTGGTTTGAAATCACCTATGGTTTTAATTGGGAAAACTAAATTTTCTGGCGGGAAATAATTTTCCCTGTTTTCCTTTTCTTGCTATTTTTTCAATATTTTTTGTAGTGTTTCATGAAAAGCTTCTGGATTATCTAGCATTAATTCATGTGAAGCACTAGGAATAATATGTTTTTGAACAATTTCAAATAAATCTTCAGGTGGTTTAATTCTTTCTGACTTGAGCGTATTCTCTCCCAATAAGTAGTGTTTTTCCATTGATAATTTTTTCAACTGTGTATATGCTTTCTTCGTTTTAGCATATGTTATTAATTCTTCAGAAGATTTCTTTAGGGCATAAGGTGTGGTTAATTGAAAGGCATGGTTTACGATTTTCCGTGCAGGTTTTGTTTTTCCTTTCCCTAAAATTTTCAAAGCAAATTTCGGTGCGATTTTTGCAATAATTTGTCCTACTCGAATGAAACATTTCGGCAGATTTGAGATTGTTTTGGAAATCCCTATGTCATTAATCGTTAATACGGGTTCAATAAGGATAAGTTTTTGTAATTCTGAAAGTTGATCTGCAAGTGCTATCGCTATAGGTCCTCCCATGGAAAAACCAACTAAGTAATCAATTTTAATTTGCATAAAATCTACGAATTTTTTAAGAATTGTAGCTTGATGTTTTATAGAATAATCATAGGTCTTTGATTTGGAAGATAATCCATATCCTGGTAAATCAATAGCATAAAAGGTGTAATCTTTCATTAATTCTGAATCAAATAAAAATGACCAATAATCAAGAGAACAACCCAATCCATGTATTAGAAAAATTGTTGGTTTATTTGCTCTAATATATTCTACATAATGTATTTTTGTTTCTTGGAATGTTGCAAATCTTGTCATTATAATCCATAAATATTGGGCCCCTCTTATTATTGATTCTGCTTATTTGCACTCATTTAGTTAGTAATCTATTTGATTTTTT
>JAYEJY010000175.1:0-2984 GCA_034660795.1 Promethearchaeati archaeon
TATTTTGATAGGAATGCTCAAAATTCAATTCAATTGAAAGTTTTGGATAGCGTTCTTCATATGCTTCCTTTAATTTTCGTAAAAAGACCATTCGTTGTTGATTATTTTCTTCCTCAAAATCACGTAAAATCAAAACACAAGTTGCTTTTACACAATCCCCAGACATCTTATAAAGATGATAGAAACCTTCCCTTTTCTCAGTGTGTTGTGGTGTTTCATATTCGGGTATTTGCGCCAAAAAGTTACAAGCAATTTCTATTGCATTAACCATCAAATTTTTAGCTGCCCCAGGATGAACGCTTATTCCATGGAAAATTATTTCGGCTTTCCATGCATCAAAACATTCAGCTTCTAATTCCCCCATTTCTCCACCGTCAAAAGTATAACAATAAGGCGGTAATCGCTCGAGATTAATTTTATTCACACCTTTCCCAATTTCTTCATCAGGAGTAAAACAAACCGTTACTGGACCATGTTTTAATTCTGGGAATTTTTGCCAAGCCGCTGCAGCTGCTAATATCTCAGCTATACCCGCTTTATCATCAGCTCCAAGAAGCGTATCACCAGAAGAAGTAATTATATCTAATCCAATATATTGCTCTAATTCTGGTGAATCTTCAATTTTTAACGTTAACTCATCATTTTTGGGATATTCAATGGGTTTTCCGGCATAATTTTTATGAATTATTGGCTTTACATTTTTCCCACTTTCTGCAGGAGAAGTATCCATATGAGCAATTAATCCTATTTTTTGACTCTTCTTACAATTTTTACTTGCGGGATAATCTCCATAAACATAACAGAACTCATCAACCAAGACATTTTCAAAACCCAGTTCTCTCATCTCTTCTGCTAATTGCTTAGCTAATTGAAACTGTTTTTCTGTTGAAGGAGAAGTTCCTGTCTCTTCATTTGATTGAGTGTCGTATTTCACATATCGAAGAAATCGTTCTAATGATTCTTTTCGAAGAAAGTCTTTAATTTCTTTACTAATGTTCATTATTATTCATCTACAGAATATTATTAGTAGATTGTATATCACATTTCTCTTTTTGAGATTTACTATATTCTTAGGAAATGTTTGAATTATTAAATAAAACTATTTTTTCTTAAGCAGAGAATTTATAATAATTATTTCTATTATTCAAGATACAAATAGAGAATTTTACTAGAGGTATTCGTATGTTTAAGGAATTACAGAAAATTGAAGAGGAACGAAAAAAAGCAGGTATAGACAAATATGTTGTTCAGTTGGATCATCTTGCTTATCGAGTGAAAATGGGTGAAAAAGAGAAATTCATGGCTGAAGTAATGAATGTTTTACCATTTAAACAATATAAAACATTTCAAGTTCCAAAAGCAAATGCTATTACTACATCAATTAAATTATTTGATACTTTACCAGTTATTGTCATCAGCGAAGGATTATCTAAAGATTCGATTGTGGAAAAATATTGCCAAAAATACGGAAGCAGGGTCCATCATTTAGCATATGAAGTAACAAATATTGATGAAATAGTTAAAATACAACAAGAAAGAGGAATTGAGTTTACCACTGAGGAAATAATCGGCAGTGAACCTGAAGGTATCAAACAAATTTTTACAAAACCTACAGAATCTACAAATCATATTATCGAATACATTCAAAGATTCGGTGATTTTGACGGCTTTTTCACACCATCAAATATTGAAAATCTTATGAAATCAACTCAAAAATTAGGAGAGGCATAACTTAGAGAAATAATAGAAACCAATTTTGGTGGTGATCAAAACCAAAATTGGTTCTAAAGCATATTAACTCCTAGTGTATTGGAGTATAACCTGATTGATTAGCGGAATATAACACTTTTTTTAATTGTTTCAGAGGTAGCTTTTATTTCAGCGATTTTTTCTTTTATCTTTGTTTTCTGTTTTTTAGTCATAATAAATCATCTTAAATTTTATTTTAATGTTCTAATTATATTTAACGTTTAGTAATATTTAAACTCACTGCTTTAGGAACAAATAATTTTTCTAAATAATAATTAAAAAAGTAAAGATCAAGCTAGTTTTCAATTCTGACTTGATTTAAGAGGTCATTAATTTCTTTTTGTCTTTTATTATAAGCATTAACTTTTTTTTCTAAAATATCTGATTCTAAGGCTTTTTTTACTTCATCAAAATTTGTAAAACCAAATTCGGTAATAATTGTCTTTTTAATAGTCATAAGATGGCTTTTTTCAAAATTGTTACGAGGATTAAGTTGTGCTAATTTTCTTAGTAAATCTATTGAGGATAAATATAATGCCTCGTTTTTTGTAAGACCTGTGAGAATCTTTAGCAGGTATTTTTGATTTGTTAATTCCTTAAGAATAATGTTCACAACTTTTTCGTTATTAAAAAATGTGAGTGAAAAAAGTATATCATCCAATAATTTTTCTTCTTTTTCCATTTCATATAATTTTAAGAGAATAGCTAGACTTGCTTTTGTTTTCTTTTTTTTCAAGAGTTCGATAAGTATCTTTTTTTCTGCAAATGAGCAAGTATCATCTTTGTATTTAACAAATATGTCCTTTCGAAGTTTTTTATCTTGAAAAAAAAGAACCGGTAAAAAAATATCTATTGTTTTTTTATTATGATTTTTTATGAGATTTATTATTGTATTAAGTAAAACTATGTTTTTTTGATACTTCTTAATTTTCCGTACTAATTCCTTTTTTAATTTTGGTGAATCAGAATTCATATATTTTTTTAAATAATTTTCAATTTTTGATTGCAAATTTTTCACCTTCGATAATTTCAGGAGAAGAGTTTTCAGTTTAACGAGTATCGAATATAACATATAAAATAGTAGTTCATCAATTATTACTTTTTCTAATTAATAAAAATCTTCTAAATTTATTTTATATGAAATGAATTTTAATTAATTATTAAAGAAAATCAATTTATTAATTATTGAGGAGCTTTCGGAAGGGAAAAATAAAAAGTAGAACCCTTATCAATTT
>JAYEJY010000176.1:0-2976 GCA_034660795.1 Promethearchaeati archaeon
CCGGGATCAAATACTGCATAAGCATTTATTGTATCCCACCAGTTATTAATCATTTCAATTAGAAAGCGGATTCGATCTTTTTCGAAATTAGATAAATAGGACATTTGTTCAATCTTATGAAGAATTTTAGTACCTAAAACAAAGGTATCTGGTAGGAGCGAAAAAGTAGCGTCAACATATTCATGGTATTTTTCCCGAATGAAGATGTTCCAATATTCTCCAAACCCATCACCCGTAGCAGAATATTCAGAAAGAATTGACATTAGTTCATTATTAGTTGCAATATTTTGATATAACCATCGAATAATGGATTCTGTTGTAAAAACCCACTCTCTGTTAAACATAAATTTCTCTTCTTTAGTAGCAAAATGCTCAGATACTAGATACAAGTTATTTTTTAACAAATCATATTGAACAGCCAAATCTTGAGATAAACCAGTGACCCAGTTTTCATATTCATCATTTTCTATTAATTGTTGCCCATTGGAGGAATCTGTTAAATCTCCGTATCTTGATAAATTATCTAAATCTTGTATATTCCAAACAAAAATTCCTTCTTTTTGATTATAAATTTCATAAATAGAATTAAGAGAGGTATACATATTTTCCAAGATTTCATCTTCCGATAATACAGGGTTAGAAGTTGAAGCACGGACTGAATAATTTGTGATGAAACTAAATGGAGAGCTAATTGTCAGGAAAAGTAGTAATAAAAATAAATGTTTTCCTTTAAATACATGTACTATTTTTTTTCTCATTTAGTATCTATTTCCTCCGGAATAAGGAATTCATAAGTATATACTTACTCAAGTTATATTATTATTTCATTACTCATTAATAATTTATTTTATAATCGAAATTAACGTTTAAAATTATTTAAATAATCAATGATATTTAACTAAAAATAATGAGAAAAAGCTAATTAAAAAGAAAAAAATGAAAAAAAATAAAAGAATTATTCTTTCAAGGAAACTAGAGGATTACTTTCTCGGCTTTCATTATGAATTTCAACCAAGCCAGCTCGTTCTAACTGTTCAGACCATTTAGTTGCTTGTGCAGGAGAAACACCAGCTTGCATAGCTAATTGATTAATCCTCATTTCACCAAAATCTTCTAAATTACGAAGAATATCAAAACGAGGCTCATTTTCTGTTATTTTTTGGAAAGCTTTCATACGTTCTTCTAGTTTCTTATATTCTTTTTGTAGGTCTTCTATTTTCTTCTTAGCAATACTTAGATCTTCTACAGAACCTTCCAACCGAGTTATCTCTAATTCTTTTTGTGAAAGGCGATGTTCCAAATCTTTTATTGTTTCTTTTTGTTGTGACTCTTTTTCTTTCAATGATTTGATTTCTTCTTTATGGCTTGTCAATTCATTTGAAAGTTCTTCAACTTTTGATTTTTCTTGATCTAATTCATTTTTTAATTGATTTAGTTCTTGAGCATGTTTCTGTGTTAGCTCAGTTTTTTCTTTGGGTAAATCAGCTTTCTCTTGTTTTAATTCTTCTATCGTTTTATGTAATTCGCTGATTTTATTTTCTTTCTTGGATAACTCATTCTTTTTTTCTTCAAGTTGATTCTTGAGTTGCTCCAATTCTTCTTTACTCGGCACATCTTCTAATTCGACTTTAGGTGGTTCAGGGGCTTTCTCATGGGGCAAAGTAATTTATCCTCCTATTCATACTGAGTTAATAATTATCATATTATTATAAACTAACTAGTACGTTCTTATTAAAACAACTTCAATCTTATTTTAAAATTATTTGGTTTAGCGCAAGATATGCATAAAAACACGCCTATTGAGGTTTTATAGAAAACAATTTTTGCTATTACCCAGAAAAAGAACTAATAACATTATCTACAACATAATCAATCATGTCCAAATTAGCGGAATCATGGGATAAATTATTTCCTAAGCCGATAGTTAATGTTTCTCCAAGCTCCTCAACTAAGTCATAAACTGCGGATTTTTCGATATAGCTACTACGAGCAATAAGGTACCAATTATTTGCCTCATTTGAATACATAACGATAATGGAATTTTGATTTTTACTTTGAATAGTATAAACATTTTCATCATAAATAGAACTAAACATTTGATTCAAAGCAACCATTAGACCAGAAAATAAAACATCCTCATCCCACTTATCTTGATGACCTCTATTTGGTGACCATAATAATTCACCTGAGTCAAGAACAAGAACAGTAGAATCTATTATTGCCGAGGAATATTCATTATTGGTCTCTTCGCTCAAAGATATTCACCTATTATTCATTTTCTAATAGCTTAGTATAAATCAATTGGTTACTATTAACATTTCTGGAATTAAAGTTTATTTAAAATCTTAGGATAAAAAGAAAAAATAAAGGGAAAATAGACTCCCTTATAATAATTAAAACTAGAAATGAGGTATTACATCAATAGGATTACCTAAAGCTCCTGAAATAATTTCAACTAAGAAATTAATCAGAAAGATCATAAATAAGGCTATTACTGAAATCCAGATAGACCATTGCCAATAATTTTCAACTGAATGTCCCCGATAAGGAATCACAGCTGGTGTTGTTAAGAGATATCTTATTACTAAAATAAAACCAATTGTTAAAAATACATAAAACATCGGGGCAAACGATTGAGTAAGCACATCTACAGCATAAGCAACAGCAGTTACTCCAACAACAAGGATCAAAGAGACTCCTAATAATCGGAAGAAATATGATCCATCTAATTTTTTACGGGCAGTAATAAATCGCATACTAAAATACAATACCAAAGTAACAATAAGTAATTCGATTGCAAGGATTAGCCAAACAACCCAATCTTCAAAAGCCAATAAAATCACCATTTTATCACAGTAAGGATGCTTTTTGTATTTTATGTTTAGAGCATATAAATTTTCTCTCTTCAGTTAATAGCAAATTGAATTCCCTTAAGAAATTAGGCGGATAGGCGTAGTATAAAATGACTGTTATTCT
>JAYEJY010000177.1:0-15092 GCA_034660795.1 Promethearchaeati archaeon
AAGAAGAAAAGAAAGCTATAGAAGAATTATTTGATTGTACATCAGATGATATTGTTGCTTTTATTATCGGTCCTCCTAAGGAAGTTGAACAAGCAATTATTGAATTGAAAGTTCGTTTACGCGATGCGTTTGATGGTGTACCTAATGAGACAAGACATGCAAATGAAGATGGTACAAGTAAATTCCAACGTTATTTGGGGGGTGCTAATCGAATGTATCCAGATACTGATAGTAAACCTATTCCTATTACCCCAAAACATCTTCAAAAAATTGCAGATAATCTACCTGAATTGCCACGTACAAGAGAAAAACGATATCGTAAGGATCTTCAATTACCAGATGAAATTGCAAAAAATCTTGCCATTTCAACCAAAGCATCTTTATTTGATGATTTAGTGAAAATGGGTGTTGAACCTATTACAGCTGCTGTGACCCTAGAACAAACATTGAAGGCACTAAAAAGAGATGATGTCCCGATCGAGAAACTAACTGATGAGCGAATCAAAGACATTTTTGGTTTATTAGTTGAGAATAAAATAACTAAAGATGCTTTAGAAGATATTTTTACATATCTTGCTAACAATCCCTCAAAATCTCTCAACAAGGCTTTGGATGCTTTAGAATTACATCCTCTTGAGAAACAAGATGTTATAGATTTAATTAATAAACTACTTTTTGAAAATAAGAAACTTGTTCTAGAAAAGAAAGAAAAAGCCTTTAATTCTCTTATGGGCGAGTTAATGGATGAAATCCGGGGCCAATTTGATGGACAAAAGGCAAACGAGTTATTAAAGGAGCAAATTGAAAACTTTTTAGAAACTGAGATAGATGAATGATTCTTCATTATAACTCTTTCATATCTATTTTCATTTTAACAACTCTTCCATGTCCCTCATCTGCCTCTTCAACTATATCGTTTCTTATTAAATTATCAACTTTTTCTCGTATTATGCGCCGTGATGCTGATCCTCTTTCTATTCGAACTGCTGCTGTTAGTTGTGAAATATTTTTTCCTCCTTCTCGTGTTAAAACATCAACTATAGCTCTTTCGATGGGATCTAATGTAAGGTCAGGTTTTAATCGTAAAAGCCATTTTGAGGGGGAAAAGATGGTGGCAACATTCGTTACTTCCTGAAATGTTCGGAGAATTGCTAAGGTCATATTTAATGACCCACTTGCATTCTTTAGTTCGGGACTCATTTCTTCAATTTTATTTTCCAATTCTGAGATTCTTTCTATCGTTTGATCTAATTTAGAGTTTAGTTTTTCTAAAGCATAGGGGTCAATGGTTTTTTTCTCTTCAGTTTTATCTTTCTCTTCTTTTTCTTGCTTTTCTTGAGAAGCCATTGTCACCACCCTTAATAAGTTCATATTGTTTTATTTTTTTATCTGGAACTTTTTTTTCTAGTTTTTAATGTGAATTTTAGCACATTTATAACAGAACCATATTTCGCTAAATTTTTCCGGTATCTTTTTGCGTATTTTTTTGCTTCTTTTCTTGGTAATCCGCTACGTATCAAAATCCTTTTTACTTTTCTTTGAATAATCATCCTTCTAATCGGGAAAGTTACGAATAACGGTAAGAAATAGAAAAACAGTAATATGAGGAACCATGAAATTCCAAGAGTAGACCAGAATAATAATTTCATGACTCTGCAAAATGTATTACTCATTTTTCTGACCTTTTATTTTTTCATAAAGAAATAAATGAAGAAAGAGGAAAAATTTCAACTTCTTTTATTCTTCTTCCTCTTCTTTCTTTTTGTCGAAATCTATTTTTTGCATTGCATTACCTATTAGATTAATTGAATCAGCATATTTCATAACTAATTTTTCAATCATTTCTTTAGGTAATCCTTTCTCTTCCAATGTTTGATATATTGTTGCAATACCTTCTCCATAATTTTTGGCAGTATCAATAGAATAGAGTGACGAGAAAAGCCCTTTTATAAGATCAGGTATTTCTTTATTAACCATTTGAAGTAGTTTTCGAATATCTTCAACGGGAATTTCGTCAGAGTCTGTTTCTATTTTTATCTTTTTTTCTGATTCTTTTTCAGACATTTTTTTCACCTTTTTAAGATATTTATTTTCATATTATACTATAAGTGGTCACTAATAATAGACTCATTGGTCAGTTCTGTCCACTTTTTAGGCATACAAGTCCTTTAGAAATATCATAAAAAATTTTTTGAATGTAGATAATTATATAACATTATTACTTTAAGTTAAGGTGTATTATTATTGGAAATCTCTATCTGGCAAACGGTTCCTAGTATTCTTGCTATAATTGTTTCTTCCATTATTTTAGTACTTTTAATATTAAACTATATTTTGAATAAATTTATACCATCTTTGATTTTCATTTTCTTTTTTGTTGGCATAGATTTATGGAGTATAACGAAACTGGTCAGCGTATTTCTCCCTTCATCTGTTAATATTTTATTTGTACGATATTGGAAAATGACCTCGTTAACGATTCTTATTCTATCTTTGCTTCTCATTACTTTCTTCCGTGATTTATTAATGTCTTCGACATTAGCAATTCCTTCAGTGATAGTTGCTTTTACTTCTGGTTTTACTATTGCAGCTCTTTGGCTTGGTGATTTTGTCACTGTTAATTTCAATTCTATTAGTGGTTGGAATACAGACTATAACTTGCTATTTTTAATCCTTCTTTTAATAGATCTTCTATTAGTGTATGCGATGATGTTTGTTATGTTATTTAAAGGATTAAATCGCGCTACTCAATCTAATCAAAGAATTCAAATTATTCTAATCATTCTTGGTCTCGGGATAGCAGGTATTGGAGGGACAATTCTTAATTATATCTTGAATTTAATTCCTACTTTTGCAACCTTCGGTGATTTAGATATGATTTTTGTAGTTGCTGGTTTTACAATCGTTGCTTTTGCTTATCTTCGTTCCCCCATTCAAATCTATTTTGCTCCTATAACAGCCTATCGTTTGTTAATAATGAATAATGATGGTATTCCATTATTGTCTCATGATTTTTGTCAAATCGAAGATGATACCGTTTTCCTAGATTCCAGTTTAATTAGTAGTGCTTTATCAGGTGTGGTTGGAATCCTTCAAGAAACATTAGATAGTGACTATATTCCCAATACTATAGAACTTGAAGACAAGGTTTTGTTACTCGAAAAAAGTCATTTGGTGCTTGCAGCAATTATCGCTGACTCGGACTCAATGGTATTACGAGCAGCTCTTAAAGATTTTACTCGAGAATTCGAGACACGCTTTGGTAAAAAATTAAGAAATTGGAATGGTTTAGTAGACGACTTTAAAGAAGCTAAGAGTTTAATAACTGAAGATTTTGCGTTTCTTTTTACAAGTTCAATACCATCGTCTCAAGAACCCTGTTAAAATTTGCCCTTTTTCAGTGTCGTATAAATCACTATTGCCTTAAAGTTGATATTTTTTGGTTTGAAAATGTCGTAAAATATTTATAAAAAAAAGAGATGGCAATAAAACTACCTTCCTCAGCCTTAATGGAACATTAACATTCTATCCAAAAGATTTATAGAAGGTTTCAAATGAGGAATCATTAATAGATTAAAAAATAGCATATTGTTTAAAAAATCAAACGAGGTTAAAATACTTTGTCTGAAGAATTCAAGGATTTCCAGCACTTGGTACGAATTTCAGGTACTGATATCCGTGGCGATAAAAACGCTGTATCCGGATTAACATATATTCGCGGAATAGGTTTTCGGATGTCAACCTTAGTATTAAAAAAGGCTGGAATACCCAAAAAGAAATACATCGGGTTATTAACCCAAGATGAAATTAAGAAAATAAATGATATAATTAGTGAACCAAGTAAATACGGAATTCCCGGCTGGTTCGTCAATCACGCTAAAGAGCGAAGAACTGGTAAAGATCTTCACCTTACAGGTTCAGATTTAGCTTTATATGATAGAAATGATATCGATCGATTGAAAAAATTACGAACATATAGAGGTATTCGACATGCTGCAGGCTTAAAAGTTCGAGGTCAAAGAACAAAAAGCACTGGTCGTGGCGGTCGTTCACTTGGCGTTTCACGGAAGAAATTGCTCAAAGAAATGGAAAAGAAGGGTGAGGTGTAATTTATGGGCGATCCAAAACGAATTAGGAAAAAATTCAAGAGTCCACGGCAGCCATTTGAACGTGATCGAATTGATACTGAGCTTAAATTAGTTGGAAAATACGGTCTTCGAAATATGCGTTCCGTGTGGAAGCATTCGACATTGCTTCGACATTTCCGGGTAAACGCTCGAAAGCTTCTCAGTTTACCAGAAGAAGATCGTGATATTCGGGAAAAAGAGCTCTTGAATCGTTTACATCGTATGGGTTTATTAAAGAAGAAATCTACCTTAGATGATGTTCTCACGCTTAAAGTTGAAGATTTTCTTGATAGACGTTTACAAACATTTGTTTATAAGAAAGGTATGGCTCTTACACCTTATCAAGCACGACAAATGATTACCCACGGTCATGTAATGGTAAATGAACGAGTTACTAAATCTCCAGGTTATTTAGTTAAAGAAGGTGAAGGAAAAACCATCCAATTTTCTCCTCATTCTCCTTATAGCAACCCTGAACATAAAGCTCTACCCGATAATGTCTTGGAACAGAAAAAAGAACAAAAGAAAAAAGGAAAAGGTAAGAAACGGAGTCGTAGACAAAAAAAGTAAATTAAGGTGAAATATTCATGAGTAAATCAAAAAAAGTTAAACGAATAGGTCTTGTTCATATCTATTCCTCATATAATGATACCATTATTACTGTAACAGATGCTACTGGTAGTGAAACTATTGCTAAACGTTCTGGCGGGATGTATGTCAAAAGCGATCGCTTTGAATCCTCCCCTTATGCCGCTATGAGAGCAGCATATGATGCAGCTACTGCTGCAAAAGAACGAGGTATTACTCAAATTGATATTGCTGTACGCGCCCCTGGAGGTAACGGTCCAAGAACACCTGGTCCAGGAGCACAAGCTGCAATACGAGCACTTGCAAGATCTGGTTTAAGAATAGGCCGCATTGAAGAAGTCACACCAGTTGCACATGACGGCACACGAAGATCTGGTGGAAGACGAGGACGTCGAGTCTAATTACTGGAGAATATCAAAAATGAGTAAAAATTACGATTTACCAACTTGTTCTTGTTGCCATAGGAAAATTTCTCCAGATGATGTTGGCTCAGTGAAATTCCGTTGTCCCAATTGTGGCGATGTTGTTATCGTTCGTTGTTCTCGATGCAGACAATTGGAAAATTCTTATACCTGTCCCGCATGTGGATTTAAAGGTCCATAAAGTCCTTTCTTTTTTATTCTTTTTTTCTTTCAATAAAATTTTATATTCATTTTTTTATATTTATAAAAATGAAAGAAACTTACAGAAAATTGGCTGTTTCATTTTTTAATGAGATATGGAAAAATATCGAGAAAGGTAACGAGCGAACGGCGTTAGAGAATGAAATGATGTTAGGATATGCTCATTCCTCTCGGCTTCTTTGGGGTTTAGTTGGCAAAGATATTCATTTTCAAAGAGGAGAATGGTTACTCTCTCATGTCTATGCTTTATTAAATCGTTCTGAACCTGCTCTTCATCACGCTAAACAATGTTGGTTCTGGACTGAGAAAAATGATTTTAAAGATTTCGATCTTGCTTTTGCATATGAATGTCTTGCCCGAGCATCTGCTTGTGAAGGAGCTAAGCAAGATTTTCAAGAATATTATACAAAAGCCCAAGAAGCTGGAGAACAAATAACAAAAAAAGAAGATAGGGAATATTTTTTGAGTGAATTAAAAAAAGGTCCCTGGTTTAATTTGCAATAATGTTGCCTACAATTTTTGTAATCGTTCCAATGTTTCATCAATCGTTTCTAATGAAGTTGATCCAAAACTTGCACGGAGAAATCCTTCTCCAGAAGGACCAAATTCATCACCTGGTACAAGAACAACTTTTATCTTTTCGAAAACCTTTTCACTAAATTCTGCTGAAGTTTCATACAATTTGTGGTTCGTTATTTTAGGAAAGACATAAAAACTTCCGTCTGGTTTTCGGCATTCAAATCCATCTATTTCATTTAATCCTGGAACAATTTTTTCCATACGTGCTTTTAAGACATTTCTCAGATGATCAGTAAATTCATCAGCCTCTTTTGTGTTTAAGAATTTTGCAATTGCATTTTGTTGTGCTGATGGAGCATTTGCCACAACGAAACTATGCATTTTTGAGATTGGTTGTATTAAATCAACAGGTCCAGCTACAAATCCAATTCGCCAGCCGGGAACACAGAATGTTTTTGAGAAACTATTTATTATCAAAGTTCGATCTCTTGCATTATCTAAAGTAGCAACACAAACATGCTTTTCTTTGGTAAAAATACATTTTTCATATACTTCATCTGATAGAATTAACAGGTCATTATCCACTGCTAAATCGATAATTGGCTTTAATTCATTTGCGGTCATTAATGCCCCCGTTGGATTAGAAGGGAAGTTCAAAATTATTGCTTTTGTTTTGGGGGTAATATATTGTTGTAAATCTGTTGTGTCTATTTTGAGCTTTTCATTACATTCCATCCAAATAGGTTTGCCGCCAGCAAGTTTAATTTGTCGTGGATAAGTTAAGAATGAAGGGTCTGGTAGTAAAACCTCATCCCCGGAGTTTATGAAACTCATTAATGCACAATATATTGCCTCGCAACCACTTGCTGTTGCTAAAACGCCATTTCGTGGATCATACTCAAGGTTGTATTCTCTGCGGTATTTTTCAGCAACATTTTCTCTGAATTTTTTTGTACCTGGTGTTGGTGAATAATAATTATCTCCTCCTCGAACAGCTTTTACTAAATTTTCAATTAACCCTTTTGGTGTTGGTATGTCTGGTTGCCCAATACCTAATGAAATAACTCCAGGTATTCCTTGAGCTCGTGAAAATAACACTCGAATGCCGGATGGTCGAAGCTTATCAATTCTGTTTGCCATATTGATTTTAGTCATACAAATTAGCCTTCTTACAAGTATTAACATCCTAACTGATTATATTTTATCCTACAAAAAACTTGTGTTGAACAAAAAATCATTATTTCCATTATTTTGCGTAATTTTAAATGTCTGCGAAAAAAATGAGAGATAATTTTTGGCTAAAATAAATTTTTGTGATATAAAATGAAATTATTGCGATTTTCAACTAAAAAAAACCATGACCTTTTAGGTATTGTGTTAGATCAATCACAAATACTAGAAATAAATGCGTCCTTAGAATTTTTTTCAATTGATATAGCAGAAAGTATTAGTTCAATGAAAAAATTACTATGCTGTCCTGCTATTCTAAAAGCTTTGAATAGCATACATGAGAAAACCTTATCATTACAAAAAAATAACGCTGAAGCTTTTATTAAATTACAAAAAAAGGCACTTTTTTCAATTGAGGATATAACATTTCTTCCACCTCTTGAGAATCCTCAAAAAATAATCTGTTTAGGTAGAAATTATTCCGAACATGCTAAAGAAGGAGGAAAAGAACCGCCAAAAAATCCTATGATTTGGGGGAAATTCAATTCTGCTTTGTTAGGTCATAAACAAAATATTGTACTTCCATCAATTTCTAATAAAGTGGATGTTGAAGTAGAATTAGTGGTCGTTATTGGTAAGAAAGGAAAACATATTCCCGAAAAAAAAGCTATGGAATATGTCGCAGGTTATACGATTGGAAATGATGTTAGTGCTCGGGATTACCAATATATGGATAAACAATATACCCGTGCTAAAACAATGGACACTTTTGCTCCAGTAGGTCCTTGGATTGTAACAACAGATGAACTAACTTCTCCCCATAACTTAGATATAGAATTATCAGTAAATGATAACATTTGGCAACAATCAAATACTAGCCATATGATTTTTTCAATTCCCTATATAATTTCCTATCTCTCAAAGTCATTTACTTTTAATCCTGGTGATTTAATTTTTACAGGTACCCCATCGGGAGTTGGTCATTATCAAAATCCTCCTATTTACTTACAAAAAGGTGATCTTGTAAAGTTGACAATCGAAAACATCGGAACATTACAAAATGGTGTTGTTGAAGAATAACCTCTTTTTCCTTTCGATAAAGGTTAATCGTTTACCTTCGTTTGTATTTATTCCGGTACCATTTCAAATAGAAAGAGAGAAGGTTTACCAGCCAATAGCACAACCATCTCTTCGGGGGTCTGAACCTCCATATAAAACATTTTTTTCATAATCAAGGGCAATGGCTTGCGCTCCGCCAAAAAATTGTAAAGACGACTCTTTTACTGGATGACCTTTCATTTGTAATTGAAATTTTGTTTGTTGATCAATTCCTGTTTCTAAAGCAACTTCATTAGTATCATAATGTCTAGATCGCGGAGCTTCGATAGCTTGTTGAACATTCATGCCAAATTCTACCATATTCAAGAAAACTTGCATTTGTCCTTGAGGTTGCATGTCGCCACCCATAACACCAAAGCTTAAGATGGGTTTGTCCTCTTCAAAAACCATAGCTGGTATTATTGTATGAAAGGGGCGTTTTCGAGGCTCAAGTTTATTTAAATGATTGCGGTCTAAAGAAAACAAGCTTCCTCGATTTTGTAAACAAATGCCTGTTCCTTCTACAACAAGACCAGAACCAAATCCATTATATAGACTATTAATAAAAGAAACAGCATTTCGCTCCTTATCAACGACTGTTAAATACACCGTATCTCCAGAGTCCCAATCAAGCCCCGGCTTAACATTTTTGGCTGCTTTATTAAGATTAATACGGTTTTGTTGTTGTTCGGAATATCTGTCTGAAAGTAATTCATCAATTGGTAAATCATTAAATTTTGGATCAGCAACGAATGATCGTAAATCCGCCCAGGCTAATTTCTTTGCTTCAATTAATAAATGGAGATACTGAGGACTATTATGTCTCATTTCTGAAATATCAAACCCTTTTAGTATATTTAATGCTAATAACGTCGCAATACCTTGACCATTTGGGGGGCATTCAAAAATCTCATATTTTTTATAATTTGAACTTATAGGGTCCACCCATTCTGCTTCAAATGCCGCAAAATCTTCTGGAGTAAAAAGACCGCCCTTCTTTTTAGTGTAATTCACTATTTTTTTAGCGATATCACCTTCATAAAATTCTCTTCCTCCTTTTTCACCAATAATTTCAAATGTTTTTGCTAAATCTTTTGCATAGGTTATTTCTCCCACTTTAGGAGCCCTACCCTTAGGCAGATAATTTTTCTTTGTGGCTGGATGTTTACTTAATTTTTCTTCAGCTAAATGCCAATAAAAGCTAACTAATTCACTTACTGGGAATCCATTTTTTCCATAATGAATTGCTGGCTGAAAAACTTCTTCTAATCTTAATTTCCCAAATCGTTTTATTGCTTTAGCAAAACCACTAATCGCTCCGGGAACTGTTACGGATTCTATTCCAACATTGGGAATTTTTTCTAATCCTTTTTCCTCAAAATAATCAATTGTACGATTTTTTGGTGACCATCCACTAGCGTTTAATCCATATAACTTATCGTCTGCTTGCTTGTAAATAAGTGCGAATGCATCTCCTCCAATACCAGTACTCATAGGTTCAACAATATTTAATGTTGAAGCTACTGCGATTGCAGCATCGATTGCATTTCCTCCTTTCTTCAAAATATCAATACCAGCTTGAACCGCTAACGGTTGACTAGAAGCTACCATTCCATTTTGACTACAAATCATTGAGCGATTAGTGTTACGAATAATTGACAAATACAAAACCTCATCTAATCTATTTTTTATAAAGTCTTTATATGTTGTGTTTTCTTATTAAAATGAAAAAAGTTATAATTCGAAGGGCTTTTTTCTTACCAAATAGAAAATCATGGTCATTTAATGATTATTCTAGTTTTTTTAAATTGCTTCTCTTAAACTTTTTTAAGGATATTTTTGCTATAACCTCCTTTTTTATGATTCTTTTTAATTTTGAAACCAACTTTATAAACTTGAGTAATCAATTATCATTTATGAGGAATTTATCATGGAATTAGCTGATGTTCATAAAAAAGCAAGAAATAAACTAGAAAATATTAGAGGTGCGTATGTTTCCCATTTCAGAGAAACATTTTCTTATCAAGAGGAATGTTACGGTCATAATATTCAATTAGGTGGAGCAGGTTCAGGTGCTGGCCATATCAATAATCTCTTAGCGCTCAGAAAAATCAAACTTAAAATGAAAGTCATAGGATCATCTTTTGAACCAGAAACAAAAACAATGTTTTTTGGTAATGAATTATCTATGCCAATAATGGCTGCTAGTGTTGCAGGTATTAGCTATTTTGGTGGTGAAAAGGTTATCTCTGAAAAAGATTTCTGCCGTGCCACGGTCTTAGGATGTAAAGAAGCTGGTACCATTAGTTTTCGGGGAGATAATTATACCTATAGTACGAATAATCTTCCTTGTCAAGCAGCAATTAAAGAAGCAGATGGGTTTGGTGTTAAGATTTTCAAACCTCGTTCACAAGAAAATCTTCGTTATTTTATCAGTAAATACAAAGAAATAAATCCCGTTGCCATTGGAATAGACGTTGATGGATTTGGCGATTATGAAATGAATCGTCATGAAAAACCGGTTTATCGTAAAAATGTTGAAGAAATAAAAGAATTAGTCGCTTCGACCAAGAAACCTTTCATTATTAAAGGTGTTATGACTGTGGAAGATGCTGAAGCCGCTGTTGATGGTGGCGCAGCAGCAATTGTAGTCTCAAATCATGGCGGTCGCATGCTCGATCACACTCCTGGGACAGCAGAAGTTTTACCGGATATTGTGAAAGCAGTAAAGGGTAAAATAAAAATTCTTGTTGACGGTGGCGTAAGAAATGGTTATGATGCTATAAAAATGCTAGCCTTAGGTGCGGAAGGTGTTTTAGTCGGTCGTGAAATCATTAAAGCAGCAGTAGGTGGTGGAATAGAAGGTGTCAGATTACAAATGAATTATATGCATGATACTTTACAACGGGCTATGAAATTAACAAATTGCCGCACATTAAAAGATATTAAACCAAATATAATTTACAAAGATGAAAATAATGATCTCTAATTAACCTAAAAAACCGAAAAGGATTTGTTAAAACCGATTACCTGGTCTTCTCAATTCCTTTCAACATTTTTTCCATAGCTTCTAATTTTTCTGGATGTTTTTCGAAATATTCATGAACAGGCTGCAAAATTTTTGCCAGTTTTTGTGCTACTGCTTTTTTCAAATCTAATGGATGGAGCTCCCCTGCGACATAATCTTTTTCCAACTTTACATAAGTTTCATAGGTAATATTTCCACCGTATTTTTCTGGTCTTTTAATTTCTAATGTAGTATTGTCTTGTACGAAAATTATGTGTTTACAAATATCTATTATTGGATTACCTTCAATCTCTTTTGCGGGGCAGTATGCTGTCTTCATTTTTTTGGTTAATTCCTTCTCCGTATCGTGAATAAAGATACATGTTTCTGGCTTGGATTTACTCATTTTAGCTTCGATTTGTTGTAGGTCAGGGTCGCTATCTGCATCCATTTTTGAACCTGCCCCAGTTAAACCAGAAAGCAAGGGGGTGTGAATGGCAATAGGTTTCTCTTCATCTAAATTATTGGCTGCTTCTCGAGCAATCATGTGGGCTTTTCTTTGGTCCATACCTCCATAGGCAATATCAATATCCATATAGAAAATATCAGCTGCTTGTAATGCAGGGTAATATATCCAAGCACTTTCTACATCTTTCAATTTCATTGATCTGCCCATGATAGGTAAGGCCCGTAAAACCCGATTCAAGGTTGTGCTTTTAGCGACTCTAATTACAGTTGCCCAATAATCCGAATCTTGTACTAACTCGTCTGCCCATCTGAAAGTCACCTTATCTTCAGTTAGTCCTAGTGCTTTGAAACATTCAATGAAATATTCCCCTGCTATTTTGATTTTTTCAAGATCACCATCTAATTTATTATTTATCCAACTATGCCAATCTGCTAGTAGAATAGTGACATCTAAACCAGCTTTTACAAAATCATGTACTTTCATTGAACAAAGTAACCCGTTTCCGACATGGACTTTCCCGCTAACTTCAAATCCAATATATGCTTTTGGTTTCTTCTTTTCCTTAAGTAATTGTCGAATTTCTTCTTTCAGAATTACTTCTTCTGCATTTCTAGTAATTAACTCAACTTTTTCTTCAAGGTTCATTTTTTCACAACACCAATTTCTTGACCGTTTTAATTGCGATAGAACACCTATTGGCAACTAAACCTTTGTTTTGAAACGGGCACAAACATAAAAATAAACTCTACTATTTGTACCCTAACTATAGAGGTACTGATAGTTATTTTTCAAGGTTTATTGCCTCTGAAAATTTTTTAATTTTACTTTTATTAAAAGTATTCGGTTAAGCTGAAGAACTTTTATTATGTCATAGAATTTTTAGTATTTTTGATGCTTATTTATAAATCGAAAAAATATTCTCCTTTCTCTCTTTGTTGACGATCTAGTTGGCTTCCACTTTTGTTTATTCTTGCTCTTCCTGTCTCTGGATCACGCCGAAAAGTGATATCAAGATTTTTCAGAAAGAGGTTCATTCCTTCTCTTTTGCCTAAAGGACCTTTTGTATAGCCCTTTACACCGGGTTCCCCTAAAAATAAAAGAATTCGATCTCCCAAAACGTCGGCTAGTTGTATATCATGTTCAATAGCAATTACTGATGCGCCATATATACTAGCAGCATTACGAATTATTCGTGAAACAGTGAATCTTTCTTCAACATCAAGAAATGCTGCTGGTTCATCAAAAATATAGAGATCTGCTTCTTTAGATAAACACGCAGCAATACATGATCTTTGTAATTCCCCACCACTTAATTCTCTAAACGGTTTATCCATTAAATGGATGATTCCTAAAGGTTGGTAAAAAGTCTGTTCAAGAAAAGCATCTCCCGTATATCGACCAGGATATTCCATAATAAATTCTTCAACAGTTCCATCATACTCCCTTTGGATAAACTGGGGTTTATAGCTTATTTTTGCCATAACTTTTGCTTCCCCTTTATCTGGTTTAAGAACACCAGCAAGCATTTTTACAAAAGTAGTTTTTCCTATACCGTTTTCCCCTAAAATGACCAGTGTTTCTCCTTGATGTACTTTTCCAGGTGTTACTTGCAATTTAAAACGATCGAATTGTTTTTCCAATGAGGAATAGTTAACATACACTGGCACTTGTGTCCATGTTCGCTCTTTCACTTTTCTATTAAAAGTTATTGCCTTACCACGAAAAGTGATATTTTCTTCTTTTAATCGACCTGTTAAGTAGGCGTTTATACCACTTCGAACACCTTTTACTCCCGAAACCACCCCAAATGCATGTGGTGTTCCCCATAAAGCATGAACTTGATCACTAAGATAATCCAGAATCGTAATATCATGTTCGACAACTAGAACAGCTTTTTCTTCAATAGCTAATTCATGAAACAGATTCGCAAGATTAAGTCTTTGTTTAACATCTAGGAAATTACCTGGCTCATCAATAAGATATATTTCTGCTTCTTTTAATAAGGCCATTGCAATAGCAAATCTTTGTCTTTCCCCTCCACTTAATTGATTAAATTGTTTATTGAGAATAGATTCTAGACTTAGTGATTTTTGTAATTCTCGAAGATTTCCTCGTTCATTTGTTTTCTCTAATTGTTCCCCAATAGTTTCTTTTTTGCCTAGATATTTGGTGAGAATCTGGTGTTTATAAGATAATTTCAATCGCTTTTCTTTTAGTTTCCGGAAGTAACCACGATGAACTGATAGATCTAAATTGTCTATTACATAATCATAATCAATATCTTCTTTTTCATAGTCTCCGCCATTTGGTATTAATTCTCCAGATAGAATATCTAAAACGGTTGTCTTTCCTATACCATTGGCACCAATCATTCCAATAACTTTTCCTTTAGTTATGTATGGTAAGCCGTAAAGCCTGAAAGAATTTTCCCCATATTGATGTATTGGTTCTTCATCTAGTTCAACTGGTAAACGGATCATCGATATTGCATGAGTAGGACATTTATTTACGCAAACACCACACTCAATACATTTATCTGTATTAATTCGAGCTTTTTTAGTAACCTTGTCTGGATAGATACATTTTCGTCCTTTTTGGTTTAAAGGGCAAAACTTCATGCAAACATGCCCACAGCTCGCTGGTTGACATCGGTCGAAATCAACTATGGGTATTCTTTCTTGCTTTGATTTTGGAGTCATTGGTATCATTCAGAAGAGGCTACTGGATTTTTTATACTGTAAAAATACAAAAATATGTGTTCGTATGAAATGCTTTAAGTTCTTCTTTATATGCTTAAGCATAGAATTGATTCAATTGAAAAATAGAAAAAAGGAAGAACCCTTTTAGTTTTTGGAAAACCAAGGGATTAATCTTGAAACTTCTTCTTGATATTCTTCATATTCTGGTCTTCTCTTAACCTGACGTTCTTCCATTAAAGGAATACTTATAAAATTGAAAAGTAGAACCATGGCGATTGGTCCGGCTATTGTCCACCACCAGCTTAAATCAGCTGCTAGAGCGAAGAAGAATAATCCCCACCAAAAAGCGATTTCACCAAAATAATTAGGATGACGTGATAGCCCCCATAATCCTACATCCATAACTTGACTGTTTTTTTCCCTCATTTGACAGAATACTTTCAGCTGTTCATCAGCGATAAATTCTATCAAAGTCGCACCAATTGCTACAATCATTCCAATGATATCAAGGAAATTAATGGCTTTACCACTTGTAACAAGTGCTGGATACATTGCTAGGGAACCGAGATATACTATTAGGGTTGACATCATTTCAAGTCCAAAGAATGCAATGAACCAATGGAATTTTGGATATTCTTTTCGATATTTTACATATCGCCAATCTTCATGATGCAATCCTTTCCAGGTACGAATCCAATTAATGGTTAATCTTAACCCCCAGAAACTAACAACACCAAGGATAATACCTTGCCTAATGGGATTTGCATCAGCTGCTTGGGGTAAGAACATCCA
>JAYEJY010000178.1:0-2945 GCA_034660795.1 Promethearchaeati archaeon
CACAACAACAGAAATCCATTAATTTATCAACAAAAGAGTACACCTTCTTAGCAGGTAAACTAAAAGCATTTCTAGAGAAGTATCAAAAAAATCGGAAAAAGCATTTACAATTAAGTTTTCATATTAGTCCTCCTCCAATTAAAAATAATTCTTCTCAGAGAGATTGGTTTGTTGAGTTCAATTTAATTGATCCTGTAGATCCAAGTGTGATTATTCCAAGTGCTACTTTATGGCATGGTTCTATTGAATTACTTGAATTATTACAAGAAAAATATGAACATCCACAAATTGCTTTTTTAGAACAATTACAACAAGCTTCTCATTTATGGCCTGCTTTAAAGAATGTTTTAGCACAGCAATTTCCCCAAAAAATCAAAATCTCATTAGAGGATATTTCTCCTTTTATTGAAAATATTGCCCCAAAATTGAATGAACATGGTTTTGATGTTAAAATTCCCTCTTGGTGGTCAGATTCTCCTACTAAGATTCGATTACGTTTACTTCCAGATGAGCTTGCCCAAGATGGAGAATTGAAAAAAGGCTACTTTTCAATGAATACTATTATTTCTTTTAATTGGATTATTTCGGTAAATAATCAACCAATGTCAATGGAACGGTTTAAACAATTAGCTCAATTGAAGGTTCCTTTTGCGAATCATCGAGGTAAATGGGTGAAATTAGATCCACAAACTATGGAAAAAGCATTACAATGTGTTCAAGAATTTTATGAATCTATGACTCTCCAAGAATTTCTCCAAGAATTTATGTTAAAAGATCACTCAGCTTATTCTTTTGATATACAAATAGACGATCAAAAACAGTTACTTCAACCTTTATCCCAATTTATAGAAAAAGAGAAAATTGATACAACTGAAGAAGTTCCAGAGCTTTTTCAAGGATCTCTACGTTCCTATCAAAAACTAGGTTATGCTTGGTTATTATTTCTTAGCCGAATTGGATTTGGAGCCTGTTTAGCTGATGATATGGGGTTGGGGAAAACAATTCAAACAATTGCTTTTCTTTGTCGTAGAATCGAAAAAAGTACTGATCAAAACACTAGTCTTATTATTTCACCTACATCGATTTTAACTAATTGGTTTAAAGAATTTGAAAAATTTGCTCCCGACTTAAAAATCTTAATTCATCATGGCTATGATAGATTTACCGAAGAGGTCTTTAATAATGAAATCTCAAATTATGATGTCGTTATTACTACCTATTCCTTAGCTGTTCTCGATTTTGATTTATTAAATCAGATTAATTGGGATGTTCTTATACTGGATGAAGCACAGAATATTAAGAATCCGAAAACCCAACAAGCACGACATATTAAAAAATTTTCAAGCAATTTTCGGATAGCCCTTACAGGTACTCCCATAGAAAATCGTTTATCTGAATTATGGTCTATAATGGATTTTCTTAACCCAAGTTATCTTGGGAGTTTAAATCATTTCAAGAGGAAATTTGTTCAAAAAATTGAAAATAATCCCTCTGGTTTACATTCCAAACAATTGTCTAAACTTATTCAACCATTTATTCTGAGACGTAAGAAAACAGATTCGGCAGTAATTTCCGATCTTCCTAAAAAAATTGAACAAAAAATATTTTGCCCTCTTACGGAAGAACAAGCAATGCTTTATGAGTCTGTAGTTCAAGATTTAATGCAAAAACTACAATTTGCTGAAAGTATTCACAGAAAAGGTTTTGTTTTTTCAGCAATTACTAAATTAAAACAAATTTGTAACCATCCTAGTCAATACTTAAAAAACAAACCAACCAGAAATTTTGAACGTAAATCTGGTAAGATTATTCGTTTATTCGAAATGCTAGAAGAGATTATTGATAATGATGAAAAAGCGCTTATTTTTACGCAATACAAAGAATTAGGGGATTTATTACAAAAACAATTACAGGAACATTTTAACCAAGAAATTCTTTTCCTCAATGGTAGTACGCCAAGAAAAAAACGTGTAGAACTTGTTAATCGATTCCAAAATGATTCGATTGAAAATTCTCCTAATCTTTTTATTCTTTCATTGAAAGCCGGTGGTTTAGGTTTGAACTTAACAGAAGCCACCCATGTTTTTCATTATGATCGATGGTGGAATCCAGCAGTAGAAAATCAAGCAACAGATAGAGCCTATCGAATTGGTCAAGATAAAAATGTTTTTGTGCACAAATTTATCACCATTGGAACTCTTGAGGAGAAAATTGATCAGCTTATTGAAGATAAAAAAGCACTAGCTGAAAAAATTGTGTCTTCCCAATATGCTTGGTTAAATGATTTATCCACTGAAAAATTACGTGATTTATTATCATATAAAAGTGTAATAATAGGAGGTAGATAATGTATGAAAGATCGTAATTATCAGAATAATACTATTTTCGCATTATCTGATTTTGAAAACGGGATTATACCCAATCATGAAACCATTGATTTCGGATCCACATGGTGGTCAAAAGACTGGATAGAAGTGCTTGAGTATCTTGATGTTGATAATCGAGTGAAGAAAGGCAAAACATTAGCAAGAAATGGTAATATTTTATCTCTTTCAATAACTAATGATGGGCAAATTACCGGTATTGTGAGAGATGGTAAAGTTAATTCCTATAAGGTTACTATTGAAATTGAACCAATAACAGAGAACCAATGGAATGTTTTGCTAGAAAAACTTTCAGAAGATAATGAACTTATCGCGGAATTATCTGCTAATAATCTCCCCGTAAAAATTAAATCATATTTTAATGACGATACTTTTCAATTAATACCACGAAGGACAGGGGAAATAAAAGCTGCCTGTAATTGCTCAGATTGGGCTACTTCTTGTAAGCATGTATGTGCTTTGTATTTTCTACTTTCAGAATTTTTTGAACAAGATCCCTTTTTATTGTTTCAGTTACGTGGGAAATCAAAATCGGAAATATTAACAATTTTATCTGAGAAG
>JAYEJY010000179.1:0-2931 GCA_034660795.1 Promethearchaeati archaeon
AGTGCAATGTAACGTTTATTCTTTAAACAAGCCATTAAGAAAAAAATATACAATGGGCTGGTTAGGAGATAAATTTATTACAAATTTAGAAAAATATAATTTTATAAAAGATCTTGATAAAAAATGCACTTTTGAATGGCGACAAGGAGTAAAACATGATTGTTCAAAAGTAATGATTTTATATGAATTAGCAAAAAATACATACAAAAATAATATGGGAGAGAAATGGAAATTAGAAACAGAATTACTATATCCTTTTTTAAAAAGTTCAGATTTGCAACAATTCGCTTATGATGGAACAACAAATAGAAGGATTTTAATAACGCAAAAAAGACTTGGAATGGAAACAAATTATATCCAAACTAACTATCCAAAAACTTGGAAATATCTTCAAAATCATAAGAAGCTTTTAGCTAAACGAAAATCAAAAATATATCAAAACCAACCTCCTTTTTCTCTTTTTGGGATAGGGGCATATGCTTTTTCTCCATATAAAGTAGCAATAGCTTCAATGTATAAAGAAGCTCAATTCATTTTACTTACTCAAATGGAACAAAAACCAATTATGCTTGATGATACTTGTTATTATTTGAGTTTTGAGAATTATTCTACAGCTCTTTTTACTAACTCAATTCTTAACACTCCTATTGTTAAAGAATTTCTATCTGCTATTACTTCCCATCGTAAACAAAGAGTCTATACGAAAAGTATACTCTCAAGAATTGGACTTGAAGCTCTAATTCAGAAAATAAGTTATCAAGATATTAAAAACATCTGGACAAAAGAAAAATTCAAACCTAAATTAAATAATCCAGAAAAAGCCTACGAAATATTCCGGCAAAAAATCCTCAATAAAGAGCATTAGAAATCATTCAACAACTCTTTCAGGACAAATAAATGGTTCTTGATTTTCTATGAGTTTTCTAGGTGATTTAGGCGATATAAATGACATATCGATTAATTCTCTCTCTGATATTTCACCATCGTTTTTTAATGCATATGCTCGAAACCAAATATTTGTATTAAGTTTAGGTAGAATAAATTGTTTAATAAAAGATTCTTTTAAATCTTTATTCCTATCGATTTTTCTCGAAATTTTTTTTGTTATTGTAGAATCTCCAAAATAATAATTGCTAGAAAGTGGTTGCTGAAGAAGCTGGTTTTTTATTGTATTAAAGAATTCTTGTGTCTTTTTTTCCGTAGATTTATTTGTTTTCTGGATTTTTGGAGGGACATATACTGTAGAATAGATTCTTGCTCTTAATGAATAACAGAGTTTTTCTACATCGTAAACAGTTCGCTTTCTAAGCCAATAAAAGAAAGGTCTGGTTGATCCTCCACCTCTTCCATTTTGAATGAACTCAGTCCCACGCCATCTTGATCTTTGGTAAATATGATCGTGACCATTAAAAACTAAATCAACCCCATATTTTTTGAAAAGCGGTGTAAGATAAGATTGGACTTTCTCATCATTACCACTGTTGAAACCCCGTCCCCAAAAACCCAAACTCATTATTGCAGAATGAAGAAAAAGAATACAAAAATCTGGTGTTGTTTCAGGTGAATCAAGTTGTTGTTGTCGCCATGTTCGCAAATCATTTTCTAGCCACTTCCATTGTGGAGAGTTACAATCTAAACCATATTTCCCCCATCCTTTTCCATTTGAATCAAGAAAAACTAGATGAGCATTCCCAGAATCTAACGAATACCAGTGGCCATATAAACCATCATTTGTATATGGGTTTGAAATATAGCGATGCCAATAACGACAATCTTCTTCTAAACCACCGAAGATATTTCCCCGCCTTGTTCCACCACAATAATAGTCATGATTACCAATTGCTGTTAGAAAAGGAATATGATTCCAGACTTTTGAGCATTTATCAAATAAATCAGCCCAATATTCACTATATGAAGCATTTTCCGTTAAATCACCGGTTGTTATTGCTAAAGAATAGCCTTGATTAAAGGTGTTTTTCTGTTCATTATGAGCCATTTTTGAGTATAATTTTCCTAAATCTTTATTTCCCTTGATTTTTCTTTTCCTAAGTTTACCACGTAAAAAGCCAGCCTTTCGTCCTGCATGTAAATCAGAGGTTACAGTGAAATAAAAGGGAGTATTCTTATCATTAGTTTTTATCGGTGTTTGGAATTTAATAAAGGGAGTAGCAAGTATTGGTTTAGATAAATTATTTTTATACCCTTCTAATCGATAAAAATAAGTTTTATTGGATTCTAAATTTGTAAGAAGAGCAACGAATAATGCTTGAGCTTTTTTATCAACATCTTTACAAAGATTGGGATACCACAAGATTGGAAATTCATCTAAATATTGTTTATTATCATCTGTTACTATAACTCTAAGATCATTCACAAGTTGACCTTTCTTATTAATAAACAATGACAATTTATTCTTTCGAAGATACCCCCAATCAACAAAGAGCTTAACAAGAAGTTTTGTAAAAGAGTCATCAAATAATTGTAAATAAACCCTCTTTGGAGTATATTCTATTTCAGACAAATCCCAATTAGGAAGCTTTTGACCTTTTTTGTATTTTTTTTGGAGTTTATCTTTTTCTTGAGAAAATTCTTTTTCAGCTTTCCATAAGAAAGTTTCTGGTTCTGAGGAAATTATCTCTGTTTTTGGTGAGGGTTCCTTTAATGGTATTTTATGAAAAATTGCTTGTGAAATCATAAAAGGTGCGAGTTTAATTTTCATGTGTTCGCGTGATTCCCTGATTTTTCTCTGTCTTTTTCGACTTTCCAAAAATTTTTTCCGTCGTTTCTGGGATTTTCTTATGCGAAATTGTTTATCTAAAATAATTTTTTTAAATGATTCTGCTTTTTCCCGATCTATTTCTCTAATAAATTCATACAGATTTTTATCTTCATTATTAATAATCTGCAATTTGGAATTCTTACTCATCCAAT
>JAYEJY010000180.1:0-14955 GCA_034660795.1 Promethearchaeati archaeon
CCAAATACAAAAATAATTAGAATCATCCCAACTAAAACCGATCGTATCTATAAATTAAGCATTAATATAGGACAATTAACACCTAATTTTCTTAAAATGATTGGAAATATCTTCCTTAGTTTAGGATTAAAAGCACTTTATTCAACTGGATTATGTTTTGTTGATGAGAGATGTGTTTTTGATGGATATATTGATGCCCAAGAATTTGAAAAAATTGATTTTGATGAACTAAAAAGTGAAATTCTAAAAATAGAAGGTATCACAAGCGTTGACATATTAATATTAAAAGTAGGATAATTTCTGAAATTATTTCTTATGTTTAAAGAATCCTTTAGAAAATATTTTTCTTCAATATTTCTCTAGTAATTTCCAGACTACTTTTCCGTTATGATATGATTTTTCTATCTTACCTTTTTCTTGTAACTTTTCTAGTTTGGCAATAAAATCAGCTCGTGGAGCGGGGCTTTTTCCTTGTTTCATCTGTTCCATTGTAAATTTCGCATGTAATGCTTCCTCAAATTCGAATGATGATCCAGCAAACAAATCAATAAGGTCATACTCCTCAGGTGTTAATTGGGGAATTTTTTCCTTAGGTTTTGTTTCAACTGGTTTTTTGATACTTTGAGGTTGCGTTGGATGTTTTACGATTTTTTGTTTAGGAGCTAACCCAACTTCTTTAATAATTTCCACTAATTCTTTGCCACCTTTTCGTGACTTGGAATAACCATATAATTCACCTATGAGTTCAATTGCACATCTTCCATAATCTTCACGTGAGGAATAATATTCTTCTTCTACTAGAGAATCAATGAATTTAGCTAATTTTTTTGGGACACTAATAGTTATATCTTCTGGCATTATTTTTTTCTTCCATTGTGGATTGTTAATAAGGAACTCTATTATGCAATGTTTTAAATTTCTTTACTTATTGGTAAATTATTTTTTTAGGAAATAAATTTCTCAGCTACTTTAACCATTTCTTTTATTATCATTTCAGGTTTTTCTGCCTTGACAATACCTGAGGCAATTAAAATTCCTCTTGTTCCAAGTTCTAATGCACGTTGAACATCACTTGCTTCTGTTATTCCTGCTCCACATAAAGGAACAACATTAGAATTAATTTTCTGTATTATTTCAACTGTATCCGTTAAAATCTCAGGTTGAGCTTTGCTTACTGGAATACCAGAACCAATTAATTCAGGTGGTTCAGTAGCACACATATCCGGTTCTAAGGCTGCAACAGCTCCAGCTATTTTTGGAGTGCTTGCACAAACACAAGAAAGAATATTATGTTCTTTAGTTCGTTCAATAATTTTAGCAATTTCTGCTAATTGGATTTTTCTTTCACTATGGTTAATGAGAGTTCCACACGCTCCAGCTTCCATGATAGCTTCGAGGAGTACTTGACCTGTATTACTTCCGGGTTTAATAGGATCAATATGTTGAGCAAAAATTGGGATATGAAGATTCGTAGTAAGTAATCTGATATCTGTTGCTTGAACAGCTAGAGCAATTGTTACTTGGGTATTTCTAGATATTTTTTCGCAAATTTTTCCTAAGCTTAAAGCTTTTTGCCCTGTACCTTGTTTATACGTTTTTAAATTTATTAAAATTAAAGGAAATAATATTTTTCTTTTCATATTGAACATAACCTTATTTTTTGTTGCTTGTTATTTCTTAACGTTTTAAATTTTATTAATATATTCGAAAGAACACCAAAATTATTGGTTTAAAAATCATATTAAACGTTAATAAAATAGCATTTTTAAGGGAAATTAATCCTTTCAATGTTATATAAGGTTCTGAAAAACATGTTAATCTCTCTTGCGACAATGGATTTCCGTTTATGTCACTTAATACGAGAGAGATTGACCAAGAATGGTTTTGCAGTTGAACATATTTTACCAGGATCTAGTCCTTCTAAAGATAGTGTCTTAGTAGTAACTACAAAGACAGATGAAAAACAATACGAACTTGATTATCGAAAAAAAGTGGTTCTTACTCCTTTGGATACAAAATCAATTGATAAAGCATATTCTAAAATTCTGTTAGGAATAGAAGGAAAAAAAATTTGGGAATCATTAATTATAGGAATTGATCCTGGATTATCGATTGGTGTTGCAATAGTTGCAGACAGTTTTTTACGTTCACATCTTGAAACTCGATCTATGCAAAAAGCTATTAATTTTATCAGAAAATCCTTAAAAAATATATCAGCAAAAATGAAAATTGTTCGAGTTGGCTCAACAGGTGGATATCGGCGAATTTTATTACTTAATGAAATTCTAAACATTCTGCCAAAAAATGTTAAATTAGAAACAGTTGATGAATTAAACACAACACCTGCTTCACAAGAAATCATTAATAATCTCTTAGTTGAAAAAGAGAAGAAATCAAATTCATCACTTGGTAAGGATGCATTGGCAGCAATGAAAATTGCCTATCGCCTTGGTGAACGTGTTGAATGTCCTGAAAAAATAGAAGTAACTCCCGGAGAACTTAAAGAAATACAAGTTCTTTCAAGACAATATTCCCAAGGAGAAGTTACTATTTCCAAAAAATTAGCTAAAAAAGTAGCTTGTGGATTATTAACTATTAATGATGCTATTGAAATACAACAATTTAAGAAACAACAAAATAAACAATAAAAGAATCAAATATAAGAAACAACTATCATTAATATAATTGTTTTTCATGGGGTATGTTCTTGTGAATAGTAAAAAAACGAAAAAACATTCAATAACACCTAAAGTTTTTACGGTTTTTCCTAAAGCACTAGAAAATATTTCTACATCCCAACTTGATTATGAACATTTAGCTGATTTAGAAACTCTTTTTAGAGAAAGATTGACTAAAGCCTTAGAAGCAATTGAAAAACAAGCGGTAAAGAAATATGTTTTCAAACCCTCTGGTGTGATTCGATGGGTGGTGAAAGGTAAAGAAAGAGAATACGTCACTATTGAACATAATTTTTGTTCATGTAAAGATTTTCTTTTTAATGCTTTATATCGTAGAAATACACCAGCTTGTTATCATCTTTTAGCTCGTGAGATTGCTGAGGCTTCAAAAAGATATATAGAAATTACCGTTGATGATGACCAATATCAAGCTTTATTGGAAAAATGGCTACTTTAATTGTTTTGATATTTCATATGTATCTTCATTACATCTAATTTTTTGCAAAGAGCCTTCATGTCTAAAATACTTGCAAAACTAGGTTTGGTTCTATCATCATCACCAGAAATTAATTCTTTAATATATAATCCTCCGTCGGTAGTAATTAATACACTAATTTTTCGATGATTTAATTTTTCGATTTCAATTTTATGTACTTGACGTAATCTCTTTTTGTCAGCTCTTCGATGCTCTACTCTTTGTGGTGTTCGTTGTACTATTGTTTTTCCGGTTAATTCTTCTTTTAATTTTTGAATATCCTTGTCTGAGATTTCTTCTTCAAATTCAACAAGGGCTCTATATGTTTTTCTCGTATTAGTAGAACTCCCTTTTATTTTTTGTATTGTTTCTTTATTTGCTTTCTTTAAATTAGAAATTTTGACTTTCTTTCGAGCATATTTGTTAACTTTTCGTTTAATTTTTCGTAAATTAATCGATCTTCTATTTGGATCAAGAATTTCTATAACAAATGGTCTTCCTGACCCTAACATTTTAGCATCAATATCTTCCCGTCCAGCTCCATGAAATTTAGTTCCGCTCCCGCCAACAATTTCTAAAATTGGTTCACCAATTAACTCTTCGACACTTTCTTCATACATTTTCCCTGTGTATTCACAAATTTCGCATCCTTTACCATTGCAATGGTGACAAGGCCATTTTGTTTGTGGGATAGTTCGAACTAGTTTTTGATATCGTCCATAGATATATACTGATTTTTTGTGGAGCTCAATTTCTTGTTTAATCAGATCTACAATTACTGTTAGATCTGGGTTTTTAAAATCAACTTTTGTACCTGTCTTTTTTCCAAGCCATTTCCCTAATTCACGAGTGAATTCCGATTTTATTGACTCCCCTGTTGTTATATTGTATTGAGAACGAAGTCTATCTTCTCGTTCCATAATTTTTGTATCAATACGTGCTCCTACAAGATAAGTTTGAAATTCTTCGTCAGCTATTTTTCGATAGATACTTTCTCCAATTTTTGATAATCTTTGAAATAATCCCTCACATAATTCACACTGGATTTCCTCATTTTTATCGAAGGGGATATTTGCTTTTAGTAAAGCTTTTTGAGCTAATTTATTCCCCATTTTCCCCATTTTTATATAAGCTTTTGTTATTTCCTTGTTAATACCTAATTTTGGATATAATTCTAAAACAGCTGAATTTTGTAGAATTATTGATCGATCAACATTTGTTAAACCATATCCTAAAAGAGCATATTGTCTACCAAGGCAATGTTTACATAGATCATGATTTTTCAAGAGGGGGAGAAAATTTTCAATCATAAGAACTCATCGATTATTATAACCATTTTAATTTTTGGACAGATAATTACTTTTTGAAATGCTCCCAACCCTTAACTTCAATTTCTTCCAGGGAATTATTCTCATTATACATAATTTTCCCTGGATTTTTCTTAGAAATTTTCCCAAACGGATAAATATTAATTTCATATTGTTTGGCATACTCTTGTAATTTAGATAGATTCTTTTCTGGTATAGTGAAAATCAATTCAAATTCTTCTCCACCATAAAACGCAATATCAAGAGCTTCTAGATTCTTCTCTTTGGCAAATTTATACGCTTGAGAATCTATAGGTAATTTAGTTATTTCAATTCCCATTTTATCTTTTCCACGTAATAATTCATATAATGACCAAGATAATCCATCACTACTATCGATACAAGCAGTTACGAGATGTGATTCAGCAAGAAGAACCCCTTCTTTAACACGACAAATAGGTTCATAAATAGACTTTTTGAAATACTCTTTTTGTTGTTTATTTGCAGAAATATTTTCTAAAAAAATTCTAAAGCCACAACTTGTTTTACCAAATAATCCTGTTGTACAAATAATATCCCCTAACTTTGCTGTGTTTCTCTTAATAATGTTTTTAGGTGACCCAAAACCCGTTGCAACAACTGATAAAATAATCGCATCTCCTTCATTGGTGTCACCACCTAAAAACTTTGCATTGTATTTGTGTGATTCTTGTTGAATACCTTTAACACATTCAGTTGCAGCCTCTACAGAAAAATTTGCTGGGAAAACACCAGAAGCAATGGTAAAAGCAGGTATTATACCTTTTGCAGCTAAGTCACTTATTGCCATTACTGTTGCTTTTGAACCCATTTGATTAGGGGTCATATTAGGTGGTGCATCTGTAGTTGAAACAAAAGTATCAATATTAGCGATTAAGATTTTTTCATTTGAAAGGGTATATCCCACAGCATCATCATTATAAGGTAAAAATCCTTCATCAACTATCTCTTGAAAAATTTTTAATAGACCACGTTCACCAAGATTACGAATCGGATTATGCATCAGAAGTTAACCTTCCATTAAAAGAAACTTTTTTACAACCTTAAAAAGTTAGAGTAAAAACTAGAAAAAATCAAAAGAAAAAATAACAAATTATCTAAGAAATATTATTAAATAATATGAGAAAAAATTACTCTGAGAAATAGAAATAAGGAAATTTAATGAGGGACTTCTTCAATATTTACATCTTGCACTTCTTCAATTTCGCGTAAAATTCCTTTAACATCATCTAAATTACGGGTCAGATGTCTTGATTCTAAAAATCCTTCCCAAACACATACATCTTCTACGAGACAGAGACCTGTTGAATAAGTTATTTTATTAGCAAATTCATTTACTTTTGCCATGATTTTCGCAACAATTCGTGAAGTCAACGGATAAATCTTGATGCTTACTTTGATAACTTCTGACTCAACTGAAAAGAAATATACTGCCTTTACATTGGATGCATAGACTATGAGGATCTTTCCGCTATCACCACTTAGTTCACTGAGATCAGTCATTACGGATTCTGGAAAAGCTATTTCTTTTGGTGTTGAGACTAGTTTTGAAGCTGTTATTATTCCCTTCAATTATTCATCATCCTCGTTATTTCAAAATTTCTTTCTTCTGCTCATTCAAAAAACTTTCTCTAATTATTATTATGTTTTCTTTATAATTTATTGAAAGTTTATATATCGGCTTTAGGAACCTGTTGTTTGGTAAGTAATTTTATAGCTATAACTTACTGTTTCTTAATTACTCATTGAGGTATTATTATACTTTTTTATTGAGGAAGTAAAGAATACACGTTAAATATAATTAATATTTCTTAAAAAAGTATATTAAATCAACGTTTAGTAAAGACCATTTTTTCCCTATCAACAAAGCTTTCTTCCACCATTTTTTCAATTGGTAAAAGGTTTTCTATTTGAAAGACTTTTTTTCTCGGTATTACAGTAACGGGTTTAGCTGGAACAGCTGTACAGGCAAATCTTGAAGCGTTTTCTGAATATTTACTTGTCCCTATTTCCTTTCCTATATTCATGATTTCTTCTTTATTTAATCCTATATTGGGTCGTACTAATGTTTTTTGATTAAGAGCTTCACTAATTACTGTTAAATTTTGGCTTGTTTGACTTGCTTGTTCACCCAAAATATCTCCTGTTACTATAAGATTCGCTTTTTCAAATTTAGCTAATCTTTCAGCTTTCTTTAGCATTAGTCTTTTACAAAGAACACAAGTAAAACGTTTTTTATTTTGGATTGAAATTATCTTGGCGAGATCTTTTCCATGAGGGAGGATATAGAGATAAAAATTAGTTTGCTTTTTGAAAGAATTAACTAATTGTTGACTTATAAGTTGCACAGCTTCTGATTCTTTTTTAAGAATATTATTCTTATTAGCTTCCTTTGTAGATGAAGCAATATAAGGCGTATTATCAAAATATATTCCAATAACATTTACGCCTTTTTTTTCCATTAAAGAAATAGCAACAGGTGAATCAAACCCTGTACTAAGTAAACAAATAGCTTTCATGTGCATTTGTTAATTTAACCTTTTAATTTTGAGAAGGCATTCTTTAATTCACTTTCGAGATCTGTTTTTAATTCACTGCTTGTTGATTCACTAGCCATTTCTTCTTGCATTTCTTGTTCTTTTTCTCGAGCAGTGGTTGAAAGGTCGGGTCCTTCAAAGTCTTCTTCTAATTGCTTTTCAACAATTTTACGTCTCTTAGCCATTTTTTCAGCTAATTCTCCTCTAAAGCCACCACCCATCATACCTGTGCCACCTCCGCTTGCACCTGGAGGTTGAGGTGTTGGTGAATGTTCTAATCCTGCAGAATCTTGTTCTGGTGGGCTGCTTATACCATCAGGTTGACCTGACGTTTGGTCAGCACTTGATTTTTTCACCGGATCAGACCGTTTATTAGGATCAACAACACTTGTTAGAAATGAAGGGGAACCACCACTGCTTCCAGATGAACCTGGAGGTGAAGAGCTAGAGGAAGGATGCCCAGATTTCTTTGGTGCGGATTTAAGAGTACCTCCTAACATAGAGGCAGCTTCTGCTGCAGAAGAGGGGCCATCTGATGAAGATTGAGGTCTTCCAGTTCCGCCAGATTGTGGAGGAGGTGGTGGCGGGGTTTGTTTTTGAGATGATTGAGGAGCAGGTGGGCTTCCAAAAGGCGAGCTCATTTTTGGTGTAGGAGAACCACCGGGAGCTGGTCTTCTTTGTGGAGCTCCTCCGCCAGTTTTCTGCTCAAGTTTACTAACTCGAGCCTCTAATTGACTAATTGCACGTAAAAGTAATTGTGATAGATTATTTATGAGATTTGCTAACTCTTTTACACCTTGACTTTGTCCTTGTGATGTATATATATCCTGTAATAAATTATCAATATTATTGCTCAATTTTTTCTTCTCCTTCAAATAATTATTTCTTAGAAGTTATTAATAAAATTCAAGATAGCTTTTTCTTGTTCTATATATTAATTTATTTTTACGAAATAATAATCCTACTGTTTAAGCAAATTCCCCTAAAATTATACAAAAATTTTCCTTTTAAGGCATTTTTGTTGATTTATTCATTGAGAAAATCTAATAACCATAAAATTTCATGAATTTCTTTTAATCTCACTGGTTTTGCAACATCAATCTCTAAGCCTTTATTAGAAGCACCCGTCCACGGTCCTACTTCTATAGGTGATGTATCATGCCTGCTTAATAATCCTCTTGCCCCACCTATCACATCATCACCGATGAATCTGAATTCCGATAATCCATGAAACCCAGCAACTTCTTGAGGAACCCTAACAACTAGTCGTTTAATGTATTCTCGGTATTTTTTAACAAAATGACGGATAGTTAATGATGTAATCTTTTCTGGTTGAATTGTTAATTCAAAAGCATTTTGAAAAATTTCTAGAAATTCCTTTTCAAGATTCTTGGATTCAGCTTGAACTAATAGTTTGTTTTTTGATAGGATTAAATAGGCTCTAAAATATCGGGGTATATTAGTTTCAATTTGAGACAGAAAAGTGTCAGCGACAACCTCTTTTCCCCATCTTTCCATTAAAAGAAATACAATTTCTTTATCTCTGTCTACAATATACTGATCTATATTAACTATGGATGGTGAATCTTTAATAACCTCTAATACTTTCTCTTCAATTCGTTCAAATGAATAATATCTCGATAAATTTTTATCCCATGAATAAATCTTCCATGAAAACTCACCAATCCTAGAATGTTCTCTAATTGATCGTAAATATCTTAGATGTGTTAAAGAGATTGTATTTCCAAGCATATTCTTAAAATAATCCACTTTGGTTTGGTTTTCTTTAAAATTAAGCCGCTTTTTTTCCCAACCCCTAATTTTAGCTATTTCTTCTCTAATAATTTTATTTGGTATAGGTGCAAGTAATCGTTCCAGAGAATCATCGTTTAATTTAACGAAATTTCTAGCACCATTATTGTATTCTGGAGCCGTCATTACCTAAACTGTCCTGAAAATATTTCTCATTTATAGATTTATAATGTATTTGTCTTACTGAAAAGCTTTTGTGTTGAGACAAGTTTTACAAAACAATTTTAAAAAATAATATTTTTTTGTGGTATATGGGTTTTTAAAAAAATGAAGAAAAATGAAAAAAAGTGCCCTAAAGAGGGTCACAATTATTCGTATTCTATACAGCTTTCAGGGCATACATCAATGCAAATGCCACATTCGATACAGTCTTCTGGACGGGCATTGATTGGTTTACCATCATCGCCTTCGTCATAAACTTCTTCAGGGCATTCGCTGATACAAGATCCACAGGCTATACAGCATTCTAAATCTACTTTTGTTGGCATTTTTTATCATTTCCAATTTTTTTCTTTTCTTTATAAATGTTATAATACATCTACACAATTATTATGATATTTTAGACCAAATATCATAAAATTGCGATAAGATACTAATTAGTTTTTTGAATTAACATTTAATAATTAAACATTATTAATAAATTTGAAGTTCTAATTAGTTTTTTTTTTCGATATTAATTTCCATTTTAACGCATTAGGAACTAATAATGTTTAATCAAGTATTTACTTGGATAACAAATTCTTATAAACATTTGTGAGTTTCTTTCAATAAGTGATATAATAACTAGTTTATTGATATCTTACCCTTCTGGGCGCTTAATTACGAGACGATAATTAATGGATTTTCCAGCTACAGAACTATCTCTAAAAACTTTTACTACTTGCCCAGGTTTTGCCCCTATTGCTTTTACAGCTGGATCAGAAGCAAGAATTTTTGGTAAATGTCTTTTCTTCAAATTATATTTTTCCAACAATTCGTTGAGTTCATCTTCGGGACAAAGAACATGTTCTGGCACTAAATCATGCGTAAAAATATCAAATCTTGGATCTTTACTAGTAATTATCCAAACATCGTCTTCTTTTGCTTCTCTACGAGCATAATGAGTGAAACGGTTTAATGCAACAAGTAATGGTCTTATTTCTAAGTCTTCTTTTTCTTCTCGCATTTCTTTTAGATCTGCCACATAATCTCGCAGTATAGCAACACCGACTTTTTCGGATAAAGAAATTCTAGCAAACATAATAGTGTTTTCTTCTTCCTCATGTTCACCAATAAGATCAATATATTTCTCGAATTCCTTTTGTTCTTTAACAGTAATTTTTCTCCTCTTCAGAATTGATCTTATACCTCGAAGCAAATTTTTAATTTTGACTTCATTATCTATACTCATACTTTCTCACTTCTTTGTTTCCTTAAATTCATTGACTTGATTTCTATTTTTAAAGTATTAGTATGAAATTGACTATTTTTAGATTTTTGAGAGTAGTTCAGTACATTCTCGAATAGTTTTAATGGTTTTTTCAACATCATTTGGCTGATGAGCAGCTGAAAGATAACCTAATCCACCACGGACAAGAATCCCTCGATTAAACATCAGTAGTTGGTTATAAGCGGATTTTTTCGAATCCAATTTTTCGAAAATTTCACTACTATTCACTGGTTTCTTTCTGGGTTTTTTCTTTAACCAATGGAAACTACTCATAGAACCGATTCCTGTAACTGTTGCAGGTATATTATAATCTTTTATAATCTGACGGATACCATTTCGCAATTTTTCTCCCAGTTTATTAAGTCTGGAATAGAGACTATCCTTTTGTTTTTCTAAAGTATCGATAATAGCCTTACCTGCTACCATACTTATAGGATTACCTGAAAATGTACCGCCACCTATCCAAACTTTTCCACCTTCTAATAAATTAGCTTGCTCAAGGATATCTTCTCGTCCACCAATTACTCCTATTGGTGCTCCACCACCAACAATTTTTCCGAGAGTTGTAATATCAGGGTTCACTCCAAAATATCCTTGACCTGAATGAAAACTTAAACGGAAACCTGTAATAATCTCATCAAAAATCAATAAAATATCATTTTGCAGAGTCTCTTCACGGATTATTTTTAAAAAGTCGTTTTCTGGTTTTATTGTTCCACCAGCCCCCATAACTGGTTCCATAACAACTGCAGCAATATCTTTTTTATGTTGTTTTAACAACGATCGAAACATATTGACATCATTATATTGAAAGGTTAAAATATTAGCTTCTTCAACTGATCTTATCCCTTGAGTTTCAATACCGTTTTTGAAATGCTTAACAAAATAAAATAACGTATCATTACCCCCATGCCAACCTCCTTTAATTTTTAAAATAGTTTTTTTGTTTGTATAAGCTCGTGCTAAATGAGATGCGTACATTGTTGCTTCGGTACCAGTTGAACAAAATCGTAGTTCTTTTATACTTGGGGTTGCATGAATAATTTTTTTGGCAAGATTCACAGCATGTTCATTTACCATTCCATAATGATTGCCTTTTGGTAATTGTTTTTTAATAGCTTGTTGTACAGCTTCAGGAGCATGCCCTAAAATAGCTGAACCATGAGTTATCCAATAATCAAGGTAATCGTTATTATCAACGTCAAAAATGTGTGAACCTTTAGCATTTTGAATAAAAGGTGGCCACAAATTTAAGGTTGACATATTAAAATCTCGGATATTATGCGAGACTCCAGCTGGAAAAATTTTTTGTGATTCTTTCCATAATTTTTGGGATTTTTTATGATTTTCTATATATTGCTTTTTTTCTTTACTAATAATTTCATTCATTATATTCCCTCGTTAACTTTCTATTACTGAAGATAATTAGGCATTAATAAAATCAAATAAACTTGTTTGAGTTTCTTTTTTAATTTCTAATCGCTGACCAGATAAAGCATCATAAAAATTCTTAACTCTTGTGGCTACAATAAAGGTAATTTTACCACTATGCTTATTGATTAATTCAGCTAGTAATGAGAGTCGATGTGGATCTAAAGCTGCCTCCGGAGAATCAAGTATAATAAACCCACGAGGAATAATTTTATTTTCAATTAAAAATCGAAAAATGGCAATTCGAAAGACAACATCAATAAAATACCTTTCAGACCAAGACATGGCAGCAAAATCACGATGGGAACCATCTTTAGAAATAGTAATAGTACGTGTTTCAGTATCCGCCAGCATGCTATATCCAAATAGCTCCTTAGTAGTTTTCGTGAAATTATTTAGAATCTTTTGAAGTTCTTCTTGTTCAGGTAATTTCTTTTCTAATTGTTCTAATTTTACCGAATAATCATTTATTTCATCCGTTAACTTCTCTAATTGTAATCGTAACAATCCAATACTAACTTCTTGATTAATCATTTTTTCTTGGGCTGAAAGACTGCCAATTTCCATTTGCATTCGTTGTATTTTTTCATTAATTTGATCATTTTCTTTTTGAAGTTCTCTTCGACGGGAGTTATTGATAGTTAAACGATCCCGTAAATGTTTTAAATCCTCATTTATCTCTTCTTCCTGTCTTTTTTTCATATTAAGATCTTCAGCTGTTGTCCGTAACTTGTGAGTTACTTCCTCGATGTCTTTTTTAATATTAGTTGTATCAAGAGTGGATTTTTCTTTCGTTATGACTTCTTGTAGATTATCGGGTAATTCTTTCCATGTTGTACCACAAACAGGGCAGCCATCTTCTAAACGTTCTGTCCAATGATCATAAATCAATGTTCCACATAATTCACAAGTAGCTTTTTCTTTCCATTTATCTTTAATCTCACTATAATCATTATTGGAAATCTTTTCATATCCACTTAGTTCTTTTTGTAATTTTTCTAATTCATTTTCAAGTGTAAAATGTTCGGATTTCAATCTATCGATCTTTAATCGTAATTCTACAAGTTGTTCTTGTTTATGATTTAATTTATCTAAGATTTCCTGGTCTTCTTCTTCTAAATTATTTAATTTTTGTTTATTCTCTTCAATTTCATGACGTAATTTTTCATTTGTTCGTTGAATATCTCCTTTTCGTTGACCAATTGAATCAATAACTTCTGCTGACGATTCCGCTTCTTCAAAAAGGGCTTCTAATTTCTCAATTCTACCCTCTATTTTTCTTTTTTTCTTTTTTCGCATATTTATTTGTCGTCGTAATTCACCTATTTTATTCCGTAACTTAATGGTTGCTGGTGTTTCCATTCGGATAACCTTATTAAGTAATTCAAAAAATTCCATTAAGTTTTCATCACCAGGTGTGCTTAATAAGTTCAAATCGTTTTCTCTTTTGTAGTACATGCCTTCAAATAAGGTTCGCATGCTTTCTAGATAGAGATTTGTTTGTTCATACAAGAAATCAGAATACATTTCTCTGGTATGTGCTTTATTTGAAAAAGTTGGAGAAGTTACTCTTGTACGAGCACCAGCATCAGTTAATTCGTGTGTTATAGAGTTTTTCTTTGATCCAAATAACCATTCACCACGAATATATGCTGTCCGATCCACTCTTTTTTTTGCAAAAATATTCCAAGTATAAGCATGAGCATCTCTAACAAGTGATAGCTCAATAATATCCGTCAGGGTTGTTTTTCCAGACCCATTCTCAGCTAAAAATTTATTCACGCCATCTTTGAGGTTTATTCTTTGAATTGATTTTTCACTGAGAGGTAGGATTTTTGAGAATTCTATAGTTTTTAAAATTGGAAGCATCTTTCCCACCATTGACTCATTTATGTCAATCTTTTAGAAATATCTTTCTTGAGATTATTTAAAATTTCGTTGGATAGTTTAAATATTCTCCGAAAAAATTTGCTATATCAAAATAATATCTTAACAGTATATATTTTAATTAATGAATTATATAATGCTTATTATGTTTAAAACAACAGATTTTCCCCCCAGAGAATTCTCGCCACTTTTAGGGATTGCAATAGCGATTTTTTCAGGTATACTAGAAGGTGCAATATCTGGTGGTATGGTAAATCTTTTTTTATTATTTCATGATTTGATAACATTAAGTATTGTAGTAATCTGGATTGTTTATGGTTTTCTTGCAAGATATTATTTAAGAATTAAAACAATTGATTTGCTTCTTCATATAATCTTTGCATCTTTTACGTCTGCAGTAATATATTATTTTAGTAGTATCTATATTTGGTATTTATTAATGCTGAGTGGAATCTCAGTCTTATTTTGGGCAATAAGTCTTATTTCCTCCTTATTGTTATTTCCTCTTGGGTCTTCTTATTACAAGAAAGAATAGAATAACTAATAATTTAATAATTAAGTAATTTGAATTGATGCTAACACATTTTAACAATAAAATTGAATTTTAATATGATTTCAAAGGTGAATAGCTAGTGGTGTCCTTGAAACTTTCTTCAGAAAACTTCTTATTCTTTAAAAGAATTCCTGTGTTTTTTCGCTTTAGTTTAGCTGCCTTTTCTTTTGTACTTGGAATTTTAATGCAATTATTATTACCAATAAAAGGTATTTTCCCTTTTGAAGAAACAACTTTGTCCATCTATTTTCTCATACCCTTTATTGTGGGTTTTCTTTTCTTAGTCTTTACATTAGTCCTTCTTCTCCCTCAGAGAATAACGATTTCAAATAAACCAGCAGTTATTGATCAAAACACAGGTCAATGGGAAGATACGACAATGGGTCAGCTTTCAGATGTTTTTAATCATATTAATAGAAAAAAAGTGGAAAAAAAATTTATTGTTGAAATTTTTGATTTCCATACAGGCAAAGGAAAATTCAGCTTTTTCTTGAACTTGTTTGTAATAAGTACTCTATATTTAGTAATTTTACGCGTTAGTAATCGATTTTACAGTACAACCATTATTTTTATTCTCGATATCTTTCTCTTTATTATTCCTTTATGGTTTATAGTGAAATTTGAAGATTGGGAACCAGATTTTCTCAGAAAAGTACTATTTTATCATAATTTTTCTACAAATGAAAAATTGGCTGATATGGAATATGAAGTAACTCCCTATGTTTTCTTACAGAAAATTAAAATGAATGAAAATAGCGAAGAATTCTATTTTCCAACTAATGTACGGTTTAGTTTTGATTTTGAAGG
>JAYEJY010000181.1:0-2921 GCA_034660795.1 Promethearchaeati archaeon
TAAATGCTAAACAGAAAAAAGCCGTTAAACAATTAATTACTGTTTTAGAAGAAGCAGAAGATGCGGATACCATTCAATCAGCTATTTTTGAAGCTGCAAGAGACAATGATATCAAAGTTGGTAAATTCTTTAGAATATTGTATAAAATTTTGTTGAATACAAGTTGTGGTCCAAAACTTGGACCTTATATATATACGATAGGTCCAAAAAAAGTGGCTAAAACACTGAGGAAGAATCTCTGATTCTTGCTTTCTCTAATTTTTCGTCTCTAAATTATGGTACCAGGTATTTTTAATGGCTGGGAATCATTGGAAAGAATAACCACTTTGCTCTCTTCCATTTCAAACGCTAGTTTATAGTCTGGTAATTCTTGCTGTATTTTTTCAGCAAAATCCATAATCTCTTCCATATTAGGCATATTTGAACGGCTTACACGATATTGTGCATATCCCACATGGACAAATCCTTTCACTTCAATAAAATTAGGTTGAGCCAATTTGATTAGATCAACATAGTTTTTTGCTTCCATCATATTAATGCGTTTAGCCATGGTTAACCGGGTTACTGTTCGTGTTGGAACATTCCGTAATACCTTTAGACTTTCTTGTATTCTCTCCCAACCATCGGGTATAAGTGGTTTACAGACTTTCAAATATCGTTCTTTTGAGGGAGCTGGGATTGTCTGGTATAATTGTGTTGGACAACTATCTTCATCAATCATTTTTTGAAATGCTTGAGGATTAGTTCCATTAGACACAAGAAATGTTGTTAATCCTTTCTTCTCAAGTAATTCTAATAATTCGGGGAGGAAAGGATAAAGGGTTGGTTCTCCTGCTAGACTTAGAGCAACATGCTTAGGATCCATAGCTTCTACGAATTTCTCTTTTGGCGTATTAGGTTTATATCCAGAAATTGCCCGTTTCCAACCCCATAATAATCCTTTATAGACCTCTTCAGGTGAATCAAACGCTTCTTCAGGAGCCCGCCAAAAAGGTTCTAATCCAAGGTCTCTTTCTTGTACCCGCCAACAAAACAAGCATTGATGGTTACAAAGCAGAGCGGGGGTAGATTGAATACATCGATGACTTTGAATTCCGTAGGCTGATTTGTAACAATATTGATTCTTACGAAGATAATTATGAGTCCATAAACATTTCTTGACCGCAACTTGTTTCCCATATAATTGGTAACCTTGTTTTTTCAATTTATCTCTAACAACTTGGGGGATTATTGAGTTTGCGGATTCTGGGTTTTGACGGGGCATTTACTTTTATCTCTGGTTTTTTTAGTTACTTTTTGTCCAAACTTCTCTTAAATAAGAATGAAGTATTACATTGATTGATTTTAATACTAACTATTATTCTTTTGTTTGAATTGATTATTATTGATAAATGAAAATAAACAGGGATTATGGTTTATACCAGGGAAATCCATAATACCGAACTTTATTATTTGGTAAAATGGTTGCAATAACAAATTTTTTTCTAACTGATGTTGCTAATCGTCCAGCACGAACAAGGTCCCGGGCAGTTAATTCACTCCCTCGAGGCATGGCGGTAATAACATAAGGGGAATGATCTAATCCTGGCCCTTTTTTATATACTGCAAAATCTGCTCCAAATTTTAATCCCGGTCGTGGAACAAGATCGCGTTTCCGGATATCCTCATAAACAAGAAGTTTTTCCTCAAATTGCGGAATTTTTTCAAGGCCAATACTATATACACTTTCATAATCTAATTGCTTACCCGATTTTCCATCATAAATATTGATATTGGAATATTTAAGTAAATAACAAGATTCTATAAGAGTTAATTTTAAGGGTCGTTCAAATTGATTTGTCTTAGGTTTACGTATACCAATGGGCTTTCCAAAAAAGCCATTAGCATAGACATGGGAACCTTCTTCATAATTCCAAATAATAACACGATCATCTACTAATTCAGCATTTATCTGGATAGAGAAAAAAGCTGCTGAATCTTGTTTATTATTTGGTGTCATGCACTTTACCAGCCTATCAATGTACTTGCTAGAAGGTATCTCTAATGGCATTATTACTGTTTTGATAAACAATATCTACCGTGCCATTGCATAGGTTCTAATATATGATGCAACATCCCGAGTAGAATCAACCATATCTTCCATACGATCAAGAGATTCACGTATCATAACATCTAACCCTTTTGGAACATCAAGTTTTGCTATTTCAATTATCAACGTTCGATAGTATTCATCAGCTTGATTTTCAATCAGTTCGATATTATACGATATTTCAATGACCTTCTCAATTTTTTGATATAATGCCCGAACTAAATCTTTCAATGATTTAACAGATTGTAAGATTTTTCCGGATAATTTATCAAATAAATCAGTAATTGCTTTTGGCGGAATCCAATCACAATCGATTTTATTTAAAAAGAATGCTACCCCCTGTGCAAGATCGAGGATTTGGTCAGTGGAACGTATAATTCTCATTAAATCAATACGGAATAATAAACCAGGTGCTGCGATAGATAATTCCTTCATAGCATCTTTTTTCATACTATTAGCTTTTGCTTCTAGTTCATTGATTTGTTCCAGATTTTTATTGAATTTTTCTCTACCAGGTGTTTTCCAACAATCAAGTAATCTTATTAATGATTCAGCACCTTGATAAACAACTCGGACATGATCTTGCAATATGTCCATGATTCTTTTCTCGACATTATTTCTATTTTTTTGATGATAAACCATTGTGATTCGCCCGTCAGTAAAACCTATAATTGTTTTATATGAGATGTTCGCTCAGTATTGCTTTTTAATTGTTACTAAATATTAGAAAAAAGAGTTTTTATGCTATCATAGAGATATTATTAGTGTCTACAACAAAAAAGAAAAAGAAGTAATCTTATACATTTAAACTATCTTAAGTGATCAATGATGG
>JAYEJY010000182.1:0-2916 GCA_034660795.1 Promethearchaeati archaeon
ATTTTGGATTAAAAGTTCCTCTTTTGTTGTATCCAAAATTTCGAGAGCTTGATCATTTATGAACACGAATTCTCCATTGGGTTTAACTAAAGTTAAACCAATAAGTGATTGTTCAGCAAAACCTCTAAATTTCTCTTCACTTTCACGTAATGCTTTTGTTGAGTATTGATGATCCAATGCGCTAGCAAATAGACCTGCTATTGTTTCAAAAAGAATTTTATCAGAGGCGGGTATTTCTTTTGGTCCACGGTTGACTAATTGCAGAATACCAAGGAGTTCTTTTCTTGGAGAGAGCAATGGCCAAGTTATCAATCCTCGGATACTCATTTCCTCTATGCGAGGAGTAAAACCTTTCAAAGTCTTATTTTGTAAAACATCTGGAGCAAAAATGGCGCTTTTATTACGTGCCACTCGAGCACCTACATGGGATTGATCATGTATACTTACTGCTCCTAAACGTTCTTTTTGATCATCTGTTATACCATAGATGGCAACGGGATTAAGTAATTCATTTTCGGGATCATATAAACGAACTGTTCCAGCGTTAAAATCAAGGGTTTCTGCCAACCCAACGAGAATTCTGTTGCATAAATCATCAACATTTGTTGCATGTATAGCAGATTCAGCAATATGATGAAAAGCTAATCGATCCCGTCGCAGAGTATTTTCTGCTTGTTTACGTTCAATTGCTGATCCAAGGACACTAGCGAAGAATCGTAAAAAGGCGATGACATCATCGCTCCAATCACGTGGTTTTTCTAAATCATTAAACCCTACACAACCGATTAACTCCCCATTAACTTTTATGCCTGCAAAAACCGTGGAAATAATACCACTATTGAGTAAGACTTTTTGCAATTCTCTATCTTTTTGAGGCATCTTTTGGGTATTTGGTACTTTAACTATTTCACCCAATCGGAGTTTATCTTTATAGATTCGAATAGGTTCTAACGGAATATCCTGCATTTTTTCCATTAAAGGTTCAATACCAGGAGCATTCCATTCATATGCGTTATGAATTGTTCCTTTCCGTTTATTCTCGTGATAAATAAAGACCCTGCTTGAATTAGTTATTTTTCCTAGGTCAGCAAGTGTCTGATTGATGACTTGTTCTATATCCTCAACTTTCACAAAGCGTGAGGTTATCAAGGAAACAACGTTTCCAAATTCTAATTTTTGTTTGATGAGTTCTTCTGCTTTTTTCTGTTCCGTTATATCTTCAAATGTACATTGCGCACCAATCACTTGCCCTTTTTCATCGTTTAGCGGGATAAATTTATACAAAGAAGTAATCATTTCATCTTTTTTTGCTTCATAGGTAATTTCTGAGCTAATTGTTGTATTATCTTCTATGCAAGTTTTAAGAAGTTCATTAATGCCAGTTTTTACTATTGGCGGGTAAGTATAGAAGTTTAATTCTAAAGCCTTTTCATAATCTATACAATAGAATTCTAGAGCTTTGTTATTTATTGCTTGCACATTCCCATTGACATCAAAAGTGATTATTCCAATGGGTATTTCTTTGAAGAGTTTTCGGTATTTTTCCTCACTTGCCTTTAAGGCTGTTTCAGCTTTTTTCCGCTCTGATATCTCTATAATAATTCCTTCAATATATCCTTCATCAGGATACAGTCGAGAATACTCCGAAATCCAGGTATATGTACCATCAGCTCTAAGTATTTGCATTTCGTTTTCTTCTAAAGTGCCTTTTTCTTGTAATGTATTAATCAACTTTCGACCATTTTCTTTATTCGGATAAAAATCATAAGCATCATATTTTTTCAATTCCTCGACCGATGAAACGCCACAAATTGTTGCCACTCGTTCATTTGCTTCAATAAACTCTCCCGTTTTGATATCTGTCCGATAAATGCCTGCTAAAGCATTTTCGAAAAGATTTCGATATTTTATTTCCGTTTCTTTATTATCGGTATTATCAATGATAACTGCTGATACTGCTGTTAGATTCCCTTCTATATCAAAGGCTCCTAAATTGAACTGTAACCACCAGCGTTTTTCCCCATCTTTCTTAATAATTTGGTACTCTAGGAGTTTAGGAACAACTGCTTCCTCTTTCATCTTTTTGATATTTTCGAGATAGTCTTCCTTAAAATCGGGGTGAATAATCTCTGCTATAAAATTAGGGGTTTTCTCCCATTTCTCTAAAGCATACCCACTTAAATCTTCCAAAAATTTATCTACTAAAGTATATTTACCTGATGGAATTTCTATTTTAAGGAATCCACGGACTCTTTTGGTTAATTCATTATAGGTACTTTGAAGTTCTTGGATATTCTTTTCTAATTCTGCTATTTCTCGTTCTTGTTTTCTTCTTGTTAATAATTCCTCTCGTTCTCGTAAAGCTCTTTTGACAGCAGGTGCTAATCGTTCTAAACGTGATTTTATGACATAATCTGTTGCTCCCTGCTTCAAAGTTTCAATTGCTAATTCCTCTCCCATTACCCCAGAAATAAAGATAAAGGGAATCTCCGGAGCATATTGTTTAGCTAATTCCAATGCCCGTAATCCATCAAAAGAGGGAAGATTATAGTCAGCTAATATAATGTTAAAATTTTTCTTTTGTAAGGCATCTATGAACGAGTCCTCTGTATCCACTACATTTATTGTACATTTTATGCCCTCTAATGATAACATCTCTTTGACTAATTCAACATCGTTAGGATTATCTTCTAAATGGAGGATGTTTAATGTATCAGACATTTTTTTCGCTCTCAAGAATGAGATCATAGTGATGAAAAATACTTTCACTTATTTTTTAAGTACATTTAGGAACTAATTAAATATTCAACTTGTTTATAGTATTTTATTATTTTGATAGCGGAGAAAAAGAGGCTTGGTTAAAAAAGTGGAATTTCAGAATGGTTAATAAACTACTATTTCACGAATAATAGTGGA
>JAYEJY010000183.1:0-2913 GCA_034660795.1 Promethearchaeati archaeon
TTTCCCACATCCTTTACAAGTAAGACTAATTTCTTTTAATGGAACTCTGGCAGAGGACACTATTTAACATCTCCAAGAATAATATAATATTCTTTACAAATAGTAGATTTAATCTTTTAAAATCTTATGACTGACTATTCGATATATATTTATCGTTATTTAAACTTAATAATATTTAGTTATCTACAAAACGCTGTTATAAGTAAAAAAACCCTTTAGACATATCAATCAAAAAGATTTTAAAACAAAATGAAAGGCAATATACATCAAAACCTAATTGCCGGGTTAGCTCAGTGGTAGAGCTCACGGCTGTTATTTATGTATATATATGAAATATATGTATGCTTTAACAGACACCGTGTGGCCACAGGTTCAAATCCTGTACCCGGCGCCTTTTTTATTTTGATGATGCTTACCCTTTCAAAATTCTTCATCAACTTCTCGTAAAATATCTAACGCTTCTTCTAACCTATTATTAATATAAAAATAGGGATTATCATAATCTTGATTTCTTATAATTTTTGATATATCTATAGCGTGATCTTCTAATTTTTCATGTACTTCTGTTATTAATTTATTTATTTCCTCTGGATCATCTATGACCTTAAATTTTGGTCCCACAAATAGTGAGCCTGTTGCTTGTGGTTTGACATAAAAAAATTCGAAATAGAGTTTATTTTTTGGCATTGTTTTCCCTCTTATAGTGAAAATTTTGCTTAAATATTTTTTTCAATCTTTTTAGTATATTTTCTAGTATTTTATTTCTCTTATCTTAAAAATTAGCTTTCGTTGTAAATTGTACTGCAATTTCTCCTTTTTTGCCTTCTTTAAACCTCTTTTGAGATATGGGCACAATATCCAGCTCATTTTTTTGGCTACAAAAGTTAATGTCTTTCTCAAATCCTAATTTTGCTAATTTCTTTGCATGATCAGTTTTTTTAATTAATTCTTCCAGGCTATTTTCTTTCATTAATTGTTCAAGATACTGCATTTCTTCTTTAAGATTGGAAGGAAACTTCATTTCCGGATACTGGCATAATTCCAGTGCAATTAATAATCCTCCTATTTGGTCCTCAGTTATTTTACTCCTATTAATTGCTCCTTCAGTAAATGCAGGTATTATAATGATTTTTTGATCTCCTTTCAAGTTGTTTTCTAATATAAAACGATGAGTTTTTTTCGCTATTGCCTGTGCATTTATTGCTGCTCCTATGTAGCTAATTTTCGACTTTCTTGAATCTACTATTCGTTTTGCACCTGTTGTGGAAGTAAAAAGTGCTTTGGTTTGAGTAAGTTTTTTATGTGCAAATAATTGGTTTGGACTATTACCAAAATCGAAAGAAGGTAATGGTAAGCAGTTACGTTCTCCAACAACTAATGGATTCTCTAATTCTTTTCTATAATAATCCATTTCTGCAAGTGTTTTTACAACAAAAACCTCTTTTATTCCACGTGCAAATAATACTGGTATGGTAGTACTTGCTCGTAAGGTATCTACAATTATTGCTATTGCTTTTGTTTGTGTCGCTTTTTTTGGTCCAGCTGTATTTCCAACAAGTTCAACATCTGCCATTTTTTTACCTCGATAATAGTACTCAGAATACCTACATAAATTTTCGTAATTTCTTTTCCATCGAAAAAATGAAAAAGGATGATACTACTACTAGATTAACTTTAAAAAAATCTCTCTTCCATTCCCTTGGATTTCTTAACTATAAAATTAAGGTTATTCTATAGATTATCTTTAAGTTGTGATAGGAATGAGTTCAAAAAAAGCTATGAGAAAATTATTACTAGATAGAAAGTATGAGGATCTCTTGGAGCAATTAGAAAAAAATAAATTTAACCCTAAAAATCTCATAGAAATTGCTAAAAAAGACTCAAAATGGGAAATACGTAAAGAAGCGGTTCGGGTTCTCGGGAAAGGTGAAATAAAAGAATCCCTTGATATTCTTGTTGATATACTGTTTAATGATCATTTAACTATTATGCGAAAAGAAGCTGCCCAGGCAATAGGTGCAATTGGTGATGAAGAAGGTATTGATCCTTTAATGAAAGCATTTAAAACCTTAAAAGATCCGGCTATTGTTGGTGCTATAGTCCAAGCTTTAGGGACATTACAAGCGAAGGATGCTGTTCCGCTTCTTATTCAAAAATTAAAGAATTCTAATGATGGTGAAATTCGGGAATATATAGCAGAAGCTTTAGGTAGCATTGGTGATCAACAAGCTGTTCAACCACTTGTTACCTTAATGAAAAACGATCAAGAAGCTTGGGTTCGAGCTCAAGCAGCTGCTTCCTTAGGCTTACTTGGTGAACAATCTGTCGTCTCTGAATTGATTGAAACATTTGAAAACGATAATGGTATTAATGTTACAACAAGAACAGCAAAAGCATTGGGCCGCCTTAAAAATCCCGCTGCTATTGATTCCTTAATTAATAGGTTAGAAACAGAAACAAATGATGAAACTCGAAGAGCTATTGTGTATGCTTTAGGTGAAATTGGTGATAAAAAAACTGCAAATGTTTTTCTTGACTTATTGGAAAATGATGAAGATGAAACAGTTAGATATTGGAGTTGTTTATCTGTCGGTTTTATGCGATTAGAAAAAGCTATTCCTACACTTCTTAAGGTGATTCAAAATGATTCAAGTGCTAGAATTCGAAAAACAGCAGTTATATCATTGGGCCAATTAATTCCTCGTTCTAAAAACGTAATTGAAATCCTACAACAAGCCAGAAAAAAAGATGAAGATGTAAAAGTAAGAGAAAAATGCAAAGATACCTTGGAGTTAATTGCGAAGAAAACCAATCATAAGTCTATAAAGGCACTCCTCCAAGAATATGATATTTAATAATTAATTTATTACTAATCATTTTGATTTTATTACCAATACCTTTAATAGAATTATT
>JAYEJY010000184.1:0-2906 GCA_034660795.1 Promethearchaeati archaeon
ACCCTTAAAATTCCCGCAATATATCCTTCAATTACAATACAAGATATATTATTTTCAACTAGTATATTGTTATAAATACTAACAGAATGAGCACTACCTCTCCGAGTATTTCCAAATATTTTGCAACGAGGAATTAATTCTTGATTTAATATTAGACTGAAATTAAACTCAGTTCTAGCGCCAATCTCTAGCAATCTTTTATGATCCTCTAACCATTTTTGATAAGCTGCAAGATAACCTAAATGATAAAGAAATAATTTTGTATTATCACCTCTCTTTTTTAAAAGATTTAGAGCTTCTATTGGATTATCATGAAATTTTTCCACTAAATCGTTATATTTTTCTAAGATTATCTCTTCTATTTTTGAGTCATAACTAACAGGTTTTTCTAAAGAACTATTTGAAGCAATTTTAATACAATCAGAAAAAGTTTTCTTAATAATGGGAATAAAGGAGGGTTTTTCATATTGAACTGATTCTATTTGATTAACTAGTTGATTAACACCTGACATTATTTTCATTTTAAAGAGAAGTGGGTTTAACTTACTTAATAGGAGTATTAATGACACCATGGACATTCCACGTTCAATATCTTCTCTAAGAATCTTTTTTACAAAAGAAACAGCGATAATCTCATCTTTTATCATAAATACATTAAAAGATTCCTTTTGAGTATTATACAATCCCATGGATTGAACAGCAATTTTTGCTAGGTCTTCTGATGAAAAATTTAGGTTAAAATCTTCAGGATATTTTGATTTAATTTGAGGTCCTTTTTTTAAATCAAATTCTGCATAAAACAGACCATGTATTGCCAAAATAATCTCCTTTTATATTTAAGTTAATAAAATGTGTTTTAATTTATTTTATTATCGTTAGTAGCTAATTGATTTAAATAATTTTGTTTATTAATTCGTAAATTTTTTCAATTAATTTTGGAATCTTTTTTCTTACTTTATCTGTTAATTTCAAAGAAAAATCTACGGTGTTTTCAACTTGCATTCCAATGAGATAAATTTTCTGTGGCATAAGAGATGCTTTCATTGTAAACCCTAATGATATTGTTTTAATTAAATCAAATTCATGACTGGAAGCTATAGATGGGATTGTGGGGATATTGTCTGGAGATATCTCCCAGGAAAAAATTTTACCTATTTTTTCATCCTTTAATTGAAAGGCATCAATAATAATAACATATTCATAATTTTCTATTTCATAAAGAAGATCAATACCACCGGCTAATAAATATGAAAAAGAAATATCGTTATTTTTTATTTTTTCTTGCAATAATTTAGTGACTGTTAAGCCAAGGGCATCATCCGAACGATTTGGATTCCCTAGTCCTATAATATGTAGTTTTTTTCTTTGATTATTTTTTTTCCCAGTCATTTTCTTATCCAGTTATAATTAAACCTAAGCAGGAACCTCTTCTGTTCCTTTCTTTTCTTTGAACCAATATACTGTATCAACAATAATACTGATAAATTTCATAATGCCATATGCTAATAAAACTGTAGTGAAAACCATCCCAAAACCAGCAAGCCATTCAATGCCTAATAAACTTGGGAAAAGAGAGAGTCCAATTAAAACATTGTTTGTGAAATGGATGAAAATTGCTGCTTCAATACCATATTTTACAAATGCATAACTTATGAAAAACCCCATTATGGTTGCTTGAATAATTTTCCAAGCTGGCCAACCTCCATCCCATCCTTCCCAATGAGCAAACCCGAATAGTAATGAAGATATTCCGATTAAAATCCATTCTGGTATACCAATGCGTTTATATTTCCCTCGAATCGCGAAAATTATGTCTGTTATTCGTAATCTCGAATTACCTCCATCATAAGGTGTAAATAAAAAGAATTTATCATTTGGCTTAGTTAATAACTCATCAGAGTTTTTCCGTTTTTCAATGAAAAATCGTCCTAAAGTGATGAAAATCATGGGAACACCAATAATCAATAAACGAAAAGTAATTTCTTCATAAATACCAGCCCACCCTAAGCTAAGTATAGAGAGAAATGGATCTTGATCACTAAAATCTGGTCCCCCACCTTCATCTGGGAATAAAGGTACAATAATAGTAGAAATAATGATTGAAACAAGATATGAAATACCAAATAGCTCTAGTGTCTTGATAATAGCTGATTGTTTGAAGAGGTAAAAGATCCGATGCAATAGTCCCTTCTTTTCTTCTATAACGCGAGATTTATCGGTTATAATTCCTTCCAATGAACGATTAAGCATTGAAGCTTCCGGATTCGCTTTTTTTATTCGAACTAAATCAATAATGACAGTACTTGATAATGCCAATATGCAAAGTAGAAATATACCTAAGAAAATCCCCCATAAGCCAATAACTGAAATATTTATTTGAGCTTCAAGTGAAACAAAAATCCAAAAACTAATTGATGTAAGTTTTGCCTGAGGATTATAAAAAGTCCAACCTATCGTTGTTATTATAATTATTGCTAATAATAATAAGCTAAAACCAAGGTAACAATATCTAAGAACTTGGTAGAAACCTTTCCAAGCATTATTATCTGGACGATAAAACAATAGTGAAATCCCCGAAATCAATGAAAGTAAAGCAGGTAAGAGATATGTTGCTATCATTGCTCCATAAAACATTCCACTTGTTAAATCGAAATTTAACTCTTCAAATTCAGGTCTATTGAGAATGTCTTGAAAATTAATTGCAAAAGATGTGAGAAAAAACAATCCCAATCCTACTACACCAGCGATAATAAATAATACACCTACCACTGTTGCAATAGTATTTTTTTGTTCTAATTGAGCTTGTTGTCTTTGTTTGAAATAATATTGTTCTAGTTCTTCTTGAGGCATAGATTCTTGAGCAAGATAATAAGATTGCTTTTCTTTTGTATCTCTTTTATCTGTAA
>JAYEJY010000185.1:0-2883 GCA_034660795.1 Promethearchaeati archaeon
TTGCTTCAGAATTAGGAGGAAAAGGAGGGGTTTCATCAATTTCATAGGTACAAACAGAAGGAGGGATTTCATAAATAATCTCTTTTTGTTTTTTAAACTCCATAATTGCAGCTTTATCATATTCACCTAATTCTGACATGGTCGGTCGCATATACCGAGTAATTGTTGTTAAAGGCTTGTCTTGACTTAATTTATTCGGACAACGACAAAATAATTTTTCTTTAGTTGCTAATTGTTGATGAAACTCTAAGCCACATTTTAATTCTAAGGTTTCATAATCCCGAGAGTATGATTTTTTATTCATTCAATTGAACCTCAAATTCATTGGTTTCAATAAAAGAAAATTATTTAAAATACCTTTATGAATTCGTTTATTTACTCAACATTCGACCTTTTTTCTTTTGGAATATAAAACTTTGTAGCAATTTATAACATTTTTTGAAAAAACTTAAAGACAGCAACTTATTTCAATGAAATGAATAAGGAATACTCTAGATTTGATAAATGGAGTTCAAACATATGGCTGAAACTCTAAAAAATAGTTATAAAGGAAAAACAAAAGAATGGCTGTTATCAAATGGTGTGGAGGTATGGTCAAAAGTAAAAATTACTACAGAAAAAGGGGTCTTTCAAGGATTAGTTCTCCCACGTGGAGAGCAAGGGGATGATAAACACCTTGTTATAAAAATAGCTTCAGGTTATAATATCGGAATTTTAGTGGATAATATCACAGAAATCGAAATTATTGAAAAAATTAAGGCAGATTATAAAGTTTCAAAAAGAACAGTAGAACATGATCCTGAAAAACCAACCATTGTACTCCTAGGTACAGGTGGAACAATAGCTGCAAAATTAGATTATAAAACAGGTGCTGTTATTCCAGCTTTTTCTCCTCAAGAATTATTTAATGCGGTACCTGAATTAGAAAAAATTTGTAATATAGAAACAAAGAGAGTTTTTCAACTATTAAGTGAAAATATTGAAGTTGAAAATTGGAAGAGTTTAGCTCATGAGATCGCTGATACTATTGATAAAAAAGATCCAACGGGAATAGTTATAGCTCATGGAACTGATACATTACACTATACTGCTGCAGCATTATCTTTTATGATAAAAAACCTTGATCGACCTGTTGTCTTAACAGGGGCACAGCGAAGTAGTGATCGGCCATCAAGTGATGCAGCTATAAATCTCCTCACAAGTTGTAAAGCAGCAGTTGAGGCAGATATTGCAGAAGTACTGGTTTGTATGCATGGAACTTCTGGTGATGATTATAATTATCTTCACCGAGGAACACGAGTTAGAAAAATGCACACCAGTCGAAGAGATGCATTTAAAAGTATTGGTGAAAAACCACTTGCTAAAATCAAAGAAAATTCTTTTGAAATATTGAATACAAAGTTTCATAATCGTTCTGCTAAACGTGGGAAAATCGAATTAGATTTAGATATGAATCAAAATGTCGGTCTATTATATAGTTATCCTGGAATGAAGGTAGAGCTCTTAGAATATTTTATTGAAAAAGAATATAGTGGTGTTATTATCGCCGGTACGGGATTGGGACATATAAATCAGAAGTTTATACCTGTTATTGAAAAGGCTACAGAAAAAGATATTCCGGTATTTATGACCTCCCAATGTTTATGGGGTTATACTGGTCTTAATGTGTACGAAACCGGTCGAAAACTCCTAAATGCTGGCGTTATTCCATTGAAAAATATGCTTCCTGAAGTAGCCTTGGTTAAAGCAATGTGGGTTCTAGGACACACAGATGAAATTCCCTTTGTAAAAGAATTAATGAATACAAATTTAGCCGGTGAAATCACTGATTGTGAACCCTATGATGGTTATTTAATTTATCAAGAAAAATTGAAAAACGATTGATAAGAACATTTGATATAGCAAATAAGGCAAACCAACACAAGGTAAAGTATTATGTCACTCTCAGAGGATATAGCACAAAGAATTGACCTTGCTAAAGAATTAATTAATGATGCAAATAAAGCATTAAATCCTAACAATTACCAAGAGCATTATGAAACAGTATGGAAGGCAAGAGCGGAAATAGCCTTTGTTGTGGCAGCAATTGAATTATTGAATAAATTAGATTCTTCTACAGATAAAGAACAATGGAAAGAAGAATTTACAGATAGTTTAGTGCAAGTTCGAGCTGATAGGAAAATAAAGAAAGCATTTGAAGATACAATGGAAATGTTCCAAGAGTTAGAAAAAATAGTCGATATTTATGAGTTTTATAAAAAATGCTGGTGTCTGAAAGAGAAAATAACGATTTTATTGAATATTGTTAAACCTAAACATAAAAGAAAATCTTCTTAACCCAAAAAGAGAAATCAAATAAATGGATTAGAAAATCTCTACAATAACAAAACTTACATATGGATTTAAAAACTAAAAGAGACGGAGAATATACAAAGACATAGGAGAAAAAAGAAATTGCCACCTCGTTGTCCGAGTTGTAAAGGAAAAATGGAATATGAACCACCAAATTATGTCTGTCATTCCTGTGGGTTAGTCGTTAATAGATTTGATTTTGATAAAACGAAAAGAAAGCATTTCAAAAGACAACGCGAAGAAGAAGACCCAGAATATGAAAAAAGACGGAAGAATAGAGAATATTTAGATTGGTGGGAATCTTCCAAAGAAGATAAAAAGAAATAATCAATAAGATTTACTCCTAAAAAAATATTACAAAAATGTACATAATACTATATTTGATAAAATTATTTTTCCTATACAAAAAAATACTTTTAATATTATTCTCAAGTAATAAATAGCAATTAACCGACTTGATTATGTTGACAATAAGAGGAAATCATTTACAATGCGATTTACGCAATGATTGTATATCCTGTTCTGTGTATA
>JAYEJY010000186.1:0-2880 GCA_034660795.1 Promethearchaeati archaeon
TTAGCAAAAGCGGGTAGAATTTTTGGAGAAGAGAAATATATTGCTCTCGCTAAAAAGGCTTCCGAATTCCTTATGAAAAATTTGTTTAAAAACAATCAATTATATCATCGTTATCGAAAAGGGGAAACAGGTATTAAAGGTTTATTAGATGATTATACCTTTCTTATTTGGGGGTTACTAGAATTATATGAAAGTACCTTTGATTATTACTATCTTAAAATTGCTTTACAAATTCAAGAAATTCAAGACAAGAAATTTCTTGATGATGAACCCAAAAAAGGTTATTATTTAACCCCAGAGGATGGTGAGAAATTACTGCTTCGTGAAAAAACAATACATGATGGCGCATTACCTTCAGGTAATTCTATAGCAATTTATAATTTAATTCGATTATCAAGAATTACTGCTAATCAAAATCAGGAACAATTAGCGGAGAAAATTATTCAATCTTTTTCTGAAAGGATTAAAGAAGCTCTTTCAGCCCATACGATGGTTTTTGTTTCACTTGAATATTTATACGGTACCTCTTATGAATTTGTTTTTGTGGGATCGAAGAGAGATCCAGAATTAGAAAAGCTAATAAAAAAACTACGTGAAGAGTATTTACCTAACAAAATAGTGTTATATTTACCGTTAAATTCGAATTCTCGGGAAGAAATATTCAAATTAACAGAATTTGTAAAATATAAGAAACAAATTAATGAAAAAGCAACGGTTTATGTTTGTAAAAATAAGTTTTGTAAAAAACCTGTAAATACTCCTAATCAAATGCTTAAACAAATACATAATTAATTGTAATCATTATTTTTCAATAAGGATTTTTAATAATTATTAAATAGTACTTTTCCATATCAAAAAATAAACCTAAGATTGTGATAATATGACAAAAACTACTCCAACAAAAATTGCAGTAATTGGAATGGGTTATGTTGGTATTCCTGCTGCTGCTTTACTTGCGGATGTCAAAGGTTTCGAAGTAATTGGTATACAAAGACGCTCAAAAAGATCCGGTTGGAAAATTGAAGCTTTAAATAAAGGTCAATGCCCAATCCTTAATGAACCTGTCTTGCCTGATTTAATCAAAAAAGTTGTTTTAGAAAAGAAAAGCTTCAGAGTAACCGATGATACTGATATATTAAAAGATCGTGATTATATCTTAATTGATGTTCAAACACCCACTGATAAAAGTACCCATGAACCACTCTATGAATCATTAAAAGAAGTGTCAAAAACTGTCGGGAAAAAAATGAAAAAAGGAGCTACAATTATCGTAGAATCAACCGTTGCACCAGGAACAACTGAAAATATTGTCAAACCAATCTTAGAAAAAAATTCGGAAATGAAAGTGGGAGAAGACTTTCATTTAGTGTTTGCATATGAACGAGTTATGGTTGGTCGTCTTATACATAATATCGTGAATTATCCACGAATAATTGGAGGTCTTACTCCTGAATGTACACAAAAAGGTTTATGGTTGTATAAGCATATTGTAAATGAACAATTAATACCGGTAGATGCTACCACAGCAGAAGTAGCAAAAGTAGTAGAAAATACTTATCGTGATGTTCAGATAGCTTTTGCAAATGAGGTTGCATTAGCGTGTGAATCGTTAAATGTTGATTTTAATGATGTACGAAAATGTGTCAATAGTCTCCCTATGAATTCTAACGCATATCGTGATTTACATCTGCCTGGTGCTGGTGTTGGTGGTCATTGTTTACCCAAAGATCCTTGGCTATTAAAATATGGAACGCAAACTTATGGACATACAGATGTTCCATTTGATGTAATTGAGAAGGCAAGGGCACGAAATGATCACATGCCTAAACATATGTTTGAACTAGCTCAAAAAGCACTTGCCCAAAAAGACATCTCTTTATCTGAAGCAAAAATTGCAATTTTAGGAGCTTCTTTTATTGAAAACTCTGAGGATACACGTAATTCTCCTACTAAAACCTTTGTAGATATACTCGAGCAAAAAAACATTTCATGGAAGATTCATGATCCCTTGGTTCGTCAAAGGGATTTTCCGTATGCTATAGATGATGATTTAGAATCTGTAGTAAAAAACGCGGATGTACTTGTTTTAATGGTAAAACATGAACCTTATTTTCAGATTAATATTGAATGGTTGAAAAGCCAAATGACTACTCCCATTATAATTGATGGAAGAGATGTTTTTAATTTAGAGAAGCTAAAGGATCATAATTTTATAGCATATGGTGTTGGAAAACCACATCAATAAGGGCTTTCCAACTTCTTTTTCTTAAATCCTATACTAATTGCTTAAATAAACATAAGAAAATTTACAATTAGCTTTTATTAAGGGAAGTCTATAAAGTTATACAGATAAACAACTTGGAGGAATAATATGTCCGAAGATCAATGTGAAATTGTAAATAGTGCTAAAGTTATCTTAACCACAGGAAAAAAGTGGCGAAGTTCAAGTGATGATCCAGTAAAACTATACATTGGAGAACACAACTGGATTTTAGATCATCCTTTCTGTGACGATTTTGAAAAAGGTAAAACTGATACTTTTGAATTAGAAATACCTGAAGGATTAACTTCTGATTGGTTTCAATATTTTTGTTTGAAAAAGGAAAAATCATTAGGAGGCGATAAGTGGCTTCTTAAAAGAGTCAAATTTGAAGTTAATGGTCGAGAGATATATGATTCTGGTGAAATAGATATATGGTTTACTGACGGTAAAAGTTCCTGGTGTGCTAAGAATTTCTATTACGGAAAATGCCGGGGAAATGTAAGTCCTGATTTTGCCATTAAACGTTAATTCTTAGTTTTCTTTTTCTAATCCTTTTTCTTATTTTTACTTTTTTAATATTGTTCCTATTCCTTCCTGCAAATATGACAGCAAAAGAC
>JAYEJY010000187.1:0-2823 GCA_034660795.1 Promethearchaeati archaeon
GTTGGTAATTTTTTTATTATAGCTGGTAATTATGATAATTGTTTATTTCATAGTATTATATATTAAATATTTTTTCCAAAAAACAAATTTTTCTTTCTTAAAGAAACGCTGATATAATAGAAATTAATTATTTAAGATGACAAGTTCATTCTTGATATTCGTAAAGTAGAAAAAATCGAATGGATTTCAGTTTGAATTTCTTATTTTTTACCTTTAATTTTTATTTTATTTTCCTTTAAAATAAAGTTTAAAATACATTTTGCTTTGTATAATACTATATTTAGAAATGTAATTAATACTGAAGAAACCAAATAAGTAATATAGACTTACGATAAATTGACTAAAATTAAAAGGAAAAACAAAAAAATGGCTAACAATAATCCTCAAAAACCAAAAGCGATTAACGCAATACTGAAACTTGTCTTATTAGGTGATGGTGCAGTTGGAAAAACAACACTCCGTCGACGTTTTCTTGGAGAAGGCTTTAAAGCTGGATATTCCGCCACTATTGGTGCAGACTTTGCAATTAAACGAATTACCTTGGAAAATTATCGATTAACTTTCCAAATTTGGGACTTAGCAGGGCAACAACGTTTTGCTGCTGTTCGGGAATTATATTATCGTGGCAGTCGTGGAGCCTTGTTAATTTTTGATGTTACTAATCCTACTTCTTTCAATAACCTACCTAAATGGCTTGAAGAATTATGGAAGAAAGCTGGACGTGTACCAATGATTTTATGCGGAAATAAGATAGATCTTCGAGATGAAGTTCCAAAATGCATCCCTGCAGAATTAGGCCAAGAATATGCTCGTCGTCTTTCTGAGACTTTGGGTCATGAAGTACCATATATTGAAACAAGTGCCAAAACAGGAGAAAAAGTTAACGAAGCCTTTTTCCTACTTGGATTAAGTATTATTCGTTCTGTTAAGAAACCCAAATCAATTCTTGAAAACGAATAATTACTTATTTTTTATTAATTACTTTTTTTTTCAAGAAATTTTAAATTTATTTCGTATTTAAAATGTCAATAGGGAATAGTTTAAGAGTCATTTATTTGTTATATTTTTATAGAAAAACCTTGAAGAAATAGGTTATAAACGTAAATATTAAAAGACATTGTGCTATAATTGTGAGACAATTATAATTTAGAATTATCAAGGAGCAGAATTACTTTGAGTTCCATTCGTAAGAAATCAGTTTATAAAGTTGTATTATTAGGTGACGGAGCTGTCGGTAAAACAAGTATTCGGCAACAATATCTTGGCAAGGGTTTTAAAGATGGTTATTCAATGACCATTGGAGCAGATTTTTGTGTCAAGCGTGTTGAGCTCTCAGAAATGGTAGTAACATTCCAAATTTGGGATTTAGCAGGGCAACAACGCTTTGATGTTGTAAGAGAAGTTTATTATAGAGGTAGTAGTGGGGCTTTACTTGTTTTTGATGTTTCCAATCCCTCTTCTTTCGAAAATCTCCCTTCCTGGTTGAATGAACTTACCAAAAATAATTACGATCGTATTGTTCCGATTGTCTTGATTGGTAATAAAACAGATCTTCGTGGTCAAGTTCCTTGTTTACCTAAGGAAGCCGGTCAAGAATACGCTAAGAATCTTACTGAGTGGACAGGTTTTGAGGTTCCTTATCTCGAGACCAGTGCTAAAACAGGGCTTAATATTGATCAAGCATTTGCCCTTCTTTCAGATCAGATAGAGATGTTTTTGGATAAGTACAAATTACGAGAGTAATTATTCTATTTTTTCTCTTTTCTTTCAATCCTTCAGAAAATCTTTTTAATGGATGCTCTTTGATTAATATCAGAATACTACCTTGATAAATGGGTAGCACTAGGATGTTATGGAATTATGTCCAAATCAACTTCCCGTAAGAAGCGCGATTTAAAAGATTCTAAGAAACCATTTATGGAACGGTTACCTGATAATTTGCCTTTCGTACCCATTGTTAGAAGACCTGATTACCAATTACGTTTTGTTAAATTAAAAATGCCCACAACTATTCCCATCCAATTAATTATGGTGGTTATTCTCGTTGGCTTATTATTTATTTACATTGGTGGTTTTTATGATATTGCTCAAGATCCATTAGCTTTTGGATCAGATCAAAATGATCAACCTGTCGTTATCACTAGTCAGTTAAATCATCAATTTTTGGTTGAAGGTATGGCAGCGGGTATTTTGATGTTTATTGGGGCTTTAGGCTTTTTCCTTATTCATTATGCAACCCAGTATGCTTATTCTCCTAAAAATGCAACGATATTGCTTATAGTTGGTATAGGTGTAGTTATCATTGCATGGGTTGCTATTACCTTTATGCTTGGTGAAAAATTAACAATAGATTAGTGAGTAGATAACGGTTATTCCGCCATATCACTAAACTATTTTTTTCCTCTTATTCCTTTTTCTTTGTTTAATTATCATCTTTAAAAGATTTCTTAATTAATTCTTTAAAATCTCCTTTCTTTTTAGCACCTGAAAATTGAGATACAACTTTTCCATTTTTAAAGAGATAAAATGTTGGAACAAATCTTATTTGATATTTTTGAGCAGCAACAATTTCTTTATCTGTATTAATTTTTCCAAAAGCAATTTCATCTTGAAATTCTTTTGCTAATTGTTCAGTAATGGGGTCCATCATTTTACAAGGAGGACACCAAGTAGCGTAAAAATCTACAATAGCTAGTGTATTATTATTTACGAACTCATTAATTTCTGTTCCTTTCAATTGTTTAACTTGTCCATTTGCATCTGTTTGAGATTTAGTCATATCATCCACTATCTTTTATTCAAATATCTTGGTGGCGTAGATGC
>JAYEJY010000188.1:0-14428 GCA_034660795.1 Promethearchaeati archaeon
CTTAAGCATCAACATAGGTAAATGCTGAACCGCTAACTGGTTGTGGGAACCAATTTGCCCATGTTTTTTGGTCTTCAGGTATATGAAGTGTTGAACCACTTAGTTTAAACATTTCAATCAAGATATCTTCAATAGCGAAAGATTCCTCAATGTATAAATCAATAGTATTGCCTACTTTAATAGCATTATAAACATTAAACACACCACCAGGTAGGTTTTCAATGGTGAAGCTTACTGTTACATTATCGCCAGGTGCAATTTCATTTATTGTGGTTTCTAATCGAGAAGTGTTAGTTGGTGTATCATTTTCCATTATTGGGACTAAGTCAAAATCACCTGAATCAATTGTTAAAGCTGTTGTAGTAGTATAGATTATTTCACCTAATTCTACATCGAAGAATTCTTCAGAAACTACATCGCCGTCTTTTAACCAGGAACTATTACTAATCCATTTGAACCAACCGTCAATAGTTAGTTCAGCTCCAGTTGGATCTGTTGATAATATTCCAGTATCATTATCGTAATACATTAATTGATTTTCATCAAATACCAATTCTGGATTATTCACTGTGAAATTAAAGCCACCTAAATTAGCATTCGCAAATTCACCGTAAGCCATAGTTATATCATACGCGGTTTCATCACCGACATTTTCAAAAGTAAATTCATATGTTAAGTCTTCATTGCCTTCCAGTGGTAATTCATTTGTTATTTCCATTGTTCCAATAACTTGTGGGTAGTGGATTAGATCTGTAATATTTAGATCATATACCACTTCGATGTCATCGTAATGGCGGTCAAGAGTCCAATTAATTAAGGGAATGTCAACTTTTAGAATCCATTCAAACCGTCTGGCATATTGTGGATAATCATTATCTGTTTCCGGTTCACATGATTGTAGATCTACAACATATGGCAGATTCATTGTTACAAAGCTTGCTATTGAATTATCTGCACCTTCAACTGTCCCGAGAGTAGGAAGTATATTATCTACGCTCATTGTAATTTGTGTGCCTGTTTGTTCTAATCCATTGGGATCAATCCAAGCTGCATTTATAACAGGTATCCAGCCGGATATATCAATAATGCCTTCTAAATTAAAATCACCATTTAGAAGTCCAATAGACATTGCTTTTACAGGTGCGTCGTCTAATAAGGTTTCATCTACGGCTTTTCCTAAACCCTCATCAGAAACATAATCGCAAAATTCTGAAGTATAATTTGCAAATGCTTCTATAGACATGCTGCCTTGAAAGATAATGGTCGTTTTTCTTGAAGCAGCTTCTCGTTCGCCAGCAACTAATGCAAGATTCATATCATAAACAGATTCAATCATTGCTTCAATTTCTTCTGCATCTTCTAGTGCTGCATCTTGATCACTGTTCTTGAAAACAAGCATCATAGTTATTCCGTCTGGGGTATCCCAGAAACGTCTCTGTGAATATTGTCGCCAAGCTCTTTGGTTTGCAACCGTTAATGTGAATAATTCAAGAGTGTTATAGCTTGTAATATCGAATGGTAATTCGACACTTCCACCAATAAATCCTGTATTTATTCCCACCGCAGTTCCTTTCAGTGGATAAATATCTATTGCTTCAAGATACCCATTGACTTCATAGGTATGACTTGTTGTTGCAACCACTGTTTTTGGCACTGCTTGAGCTTTTTGTTGTGAATAGGAGACATTTCCTCCTATCATAATAATAGCGATTATAAGTGGTATCGCTGTTTTAATGAAAACATTTTTTTTCATTTTTTTTCGTCAACTCATTAATTTTTTTGTGTTCTAGAGTGAACACTGCTATTTAATTAAATGTTCATCTTACTATTTAAACCTTTATTTTAAGAAATCTTTAACCCCTCGGTTCAACTTTTCTTGAAGTCTAAAAAAAAGTGCTTAAAAACGACAAATCCATACATTTTTTATCTAAAGGCTTGTAATTACTGATTAAAACAAATGAAAACGTATAAAAGTGTCTTATATGATTGATTTTTGTCGGAAAATTCTTGATGATCAAATTTTTTCACGAGGTAATTTTGCTGATATTAGATTGTATACTGGGTATGGTTTAAATATTAGTATCCAAAATGGTCGTCCCGAAAAAACACGCTACGAAAAGGATTGTGGTGTCGCTATTCGGGCACTTATTAATGGTTCTTGGGGGTTTGTTGCAGAAGCAAGTCATAATAAAGAAGTTATTGCAAATGGACTTCAAAAAGCTATTAAAATTGCTAATGCAATGTCTTCTAAAATAAAAGATAAAGGACAAATGCCAGAAGAATATTGTGTTAAGGGGAAACACAAAAAATCCTATAAAATAGATCCGAGAAACATTCCTATAGATATAAAATATGGTCTTGTTGAAGAATTTGAAAAGGTTACACGCAAATATTCCCCCAAAATTGTTTCAACGAGTGCTTCTTTACAAGAATGGTTTCAAAAAGAAATTATAATAAATACTTTGGGAACAAAGGTTGAAAATGAATATAGTAATCTCAATATTGCTTGCTCAGCTACTTCTCGTGATGGAGATTTAATGCAAAATGTGTATGCAGCAAATGGGACATCAGATGGTTGGGAGATATTTAAAAAATATAATGTGGTTGAGAAAGGGGAAAAACTAGCTAAACGAGCTGTGAAATTATTATCGGCTGAAAAACCACCTAGTGGGAAAAAAGATCTTGTTTTAGATTCCTCTATTGTTGGTGTTTATGTTCATGAGTCATTTGGTCATGCTGAAGAAGCCGATTCTGTTCTGGCAAAAGAATCTATTTTAGAAGGTAAAATGGGCGAAAAAATTGGTTCTGATCAAATCAATATTTATGATGATCCTACTATTCCAGGTTTACGAGGGAGTTATAAGTATGATTCTGAAGGGACGGAGGCAGTAAAAAGACATTTAGTGGAAAATGGTGTTCAAAAAAACTACTTACATAGTTTGGAAACAGCTGTGAAAATGGGTGTAGAACCAAATGGGGCTGCTCGAGCAATGAGTTATACTAATCGCCCTATTGTTAGAATGGGTAATACATACATTGAAGCTGGTGATTATTCATTTGAGGAATTACTTGAGGAAGTTGGAGATGGTGTATTTTTAGAAAATTCTTATGGAGGATATGTTGATACTGCTAAAGGAGAATTTTATTTTACTGCCCAAGGTGGCTATATTATAAAAAATGGTAAATTAACAGATCCAATTCAGAATGTAAGTATGAGCGGTTTATGTTTAGAGGTTTTAGAAAGGACAATGGCAGTAGGTAAAAAAATTGAATTTGCTTTTCCGGGAACTTGTGGTAAACAATCTCAATGGGTACCTGTTCATAGTGGTGGTCCTCCCATTGCTGTGGGTCAAATCGTGATAGGTGGGCAGTAAATATGGAACAAATATTTCAAAATGCAATAGAATATGGTCAAAAAAAGGGGGCAGACCAATTAGATTTATACATTTTAGAAGGTTGTTCTGAAACGGTTCAAATTGAGAAAAATAATATTATTGTCTCTGAAAGTAAATCTATCACAGGCATAGGAATTAGAGTTTATACAAATAATTCCTTAGGAATGGCTACAACATCACTTCTTACCAAACAAGCAATTCTCGAAGCTATAAACAGAGCATATGGATTAAGCAAAGCATCTCCAAGTGATGAATTATTTGATTCTTTACCTGGTCCATATTCTGATTATCCTATAATAGGGGGTTTAGCAGATGCTGAAACATGTTCCTTACCTGGCGATTATTTAACGGAAATAGCTATTGAAGCAATTGAAACTGCTTTGGAAAAACATGATGATATCATTCTTAGTGGAAATTTCAAAAGAACATATGCAACTGAAAAAATTATTAATAATTTAGGCATTTCTGTCGAACAAAATTTTAGCTCACTATCGGGTTTATTATTTGCAAAAGCGTTAAAAAATGGTGAAGTTGCAACCTCATGGGATTATCAAAGAGTTCGTAATGTGAAAGATTTTTCTTACCGAGAAATTGCTAAAAATGCTGTTGAGAATGCAAAATCTCTGCTTGGAGCTAAAAAAATTCAAAGTGAAAAACTACCTCTTATTTTAGACCAAAGAAGTACAATAGATACTATAGGTTCAATACTTTCACGAGGGTTAAATGCCTATCAAGTTGTTTTAGGGACAGCTTTTTTCAAAGATTCTTTAGGGGATCTTATAGCCACTGAACAATTAACTGTTCAAGATAATTCATTATATCCTAAGGGGACAGGTTCTTCACCTTTTGATGATGAGGGTGTTCCCCATCAAAAACTGACTTTAATTGAAGATGGGGTAGCAAAAGCATATTTTTCTGATTCTTATAGTGCGAAAATATTAGGAATAGAAAATACCGCTCATGCTGAACGGGGAGGAATAGGTGGGAAACCTCATCCGGGTCTAAATCAACTGCAAATTGAGGCTGGGGATTGGACAATTGATGAAATGATTGCTGAAACGAAAAAGGGATTATATCTAAAAGATAGTGGTTTAAATCCAAGTTCTGGTACACCAAATATTTCTAATTTAATTGATCAAGGGTATTTAATTCAAGATGGGGAACTTTCTCATCCCATTAAGGAGACAATGGTGGGAACAACAGTATTTCATCTCCTAAAAAATATTGAAGCTATATCTAAAGAACGTATCAATGAATCAGGATCTATTTCTCCAGCAATAAAAGTATCAGCCGTACCTATTGCTGGCGGAAAATAAGGATAAGACAAATTATAAATGATAATTGAAAGATTTATTTAGACTCAATAATTATTTGATACATATATTGGAATGATGTTTTTTGACAGATGAAAGTGTTTTTCGTATATTAGGTCCTATTATGACGGGGCCTTCAAGTTCTCATACTGCAGGGGCTGTACGTATCGGACGAACAGCTAGATTATTGTATGGTAGAACTCCCAAAAAGGTCATAGTTTATTTTCATGGCTCTTTTGCTGAGACATGGAAAGGACATGGAAGCGACAAAGCTGTAATTGGTGGTTTATTAGGGTATAAAACATATGATGAACGTATAAAAAATGCTGAAAAATATGCAGAAGAAGTTGGAATGTTTGTTTCTTTTCAAAGAATAGATTTAGGTCAAAATTATCACCCGAATACAATTAAAATAATTATTAAAAATGATAAACTAAATAACGAGATTGATTTAATTGCTGAATCCGTCGGAGGAGGGGATATTATTATTCGGGAAATAATGGGATTCAAAACCGAAATAACAGGGGAATTGAATACAATTATTCTTCGACATGAGGATTTATTAGGTACACTTTCATCAATTACGGGTATAATTTCGGATTCGAATTTAAATATAGTATCTTTACGAAGTAAAGACATTCCAAAAAAGAATATTGCGTTAACTGCAGTTGAAATTTCACAATCGGTTCCTGATTCCCTTAAAGAAAAACTCTTAAAAATTACTGGCATGAAATTCGTTCGCATTTTGCCAAAGATTTCTGCTGGCGAGGAGATGTTATAAATGCCTATCACAAGTGTCCAACCTTTCCTTGAACAAGCAGAAAAGGAAGGAAAAAGCCTAGGAGAAATAATGATCGAACATGAACTCTCTCTTCATGATGTTTCCAAGAAAGATGTTCTTGCTGCAATGGAAAAAATTTGGAAGGTAATGGAATCTTCAATAGAAAAAGGTGTTCAAATAACAGAAAAATCACCGAGTGGTATGAGTGGAGGGGATGCCCGAAAATTGCTGACGTGGAGTAAAAATAAGAAAATCGTTACAAATAAACATATTTTAACAGCAGTTGCTCGTGCGATAGCTGTTGGAGAATATAATTCTTCCATGGGGACAATTGTTGCTGCTCCCACAGCTGGTTCAGCAGGTGTTATCCCAGCAACTGTTTATTCTGCTGCAGAAAAATTCAAAGCTTCTAAGGATGATATACTTTCTTCTCTTTTCGCGGCATCATTAATTGGTTTAGTATGTGATGCTAATGCTTCCACCAGTGGTTCTGAACATGGTTGTCAAGCAGAAATCGGCGTAGCTGCAGCAATGGGTGCTTGCGCTGTTGTAGAACTTGCTGGAGGTTCTCCAACACAAGCAATTAATGCAGCTGCTCTTGCGCTTAAGAATACCTTAGGATTGGCTTGCGATCCTGTGGCAGGTCTTGTTGAGGTACCATGTATAAAAAGAAATGGTGTTTTCACAGCAGAAGCGCTGATTGCTGCTGATTTATCGCTTGCTGGAATAACAAGTATTATTCCATTTGATGATGTTGTTGCTGCAATGGATGAAATCGGGAGAATGATGCCTTGTGAAATTAAAGAAACATCAGAAGGCGGGCTTGCAACCACAAAAACAGGTCGGGGATATAAAATGTGGTTGCGGAGTAGTGGTGATAGAAGACTAGTTAAAGTAGATGATGAATGAAATTCTACTTTAATTGCATTTTTATATATTAAGGAATTCTTTTCCTATTTTTTCAACAATATTATTTAGTTGTTCATAGTCATCTTCGTTTATTTTCCCCATAAGCTCTGAGTAAAAATCACGTGCTTTACTATCTCCATACTCAATTTTCTTTAAAAATTGCGCAATTTCATAGAGATAATTCAAGAAATTATTAGAAACGTCTCTACTATTTCGATGTTTCTCTTCAAAAATCTTCCTCAAATGGATGATTACTTTGTCTGATGAACTTTCACTTTTTTCTAGATATTTTAGGATTTCTTCTTTTAAAGTACTCATAACTTTCTTTTCAGTGATGGTAATTAAATCAAATCCTTTAATTCCACCATGTAATAATTCAAGAGGTTTATATTTTTGATAATGTTTAAGGTCAAAACTTTCGAGAATTTTTCTTGTCTCGTCTTTAAAAATCGATTGAATTTTATATTTCTCCAATTCCTGTAAAATAATAGGTTTAAGTTCATTCATAAAATCTTCTTGTTTACTAGCTTCAAGGGATAAAATAAGATAAACAAGGTAATAAAAAATAGATTCGTTTATACGTTTATTCCAATAAAGAACATCTTTTTCATCGGTTATATTTCTATATTCTATTTCAAGGTGTTTAAATGAAATTTCTAAAAGAGGTTCAATAGATGTTTTAATCAAACTTTCACTTTTTTGTTTACCTATATTGTGGATAAATGCACGTAAAATATTCCAAAAAATTCTCATAAAAGCTTTTTCTTGGTTTAATTTATCTACAAAAATTTCTGGAGGGATGTTATGTAATTTAGTACTGTTATTTTCATTAATCGTAAAAATAGTTTTTATGATTTGGTCTTGTGCTGTTTTACTAGCCAAATGTAATCCTCGTAAATTTCCTTTCGTCTCAATTTCCCCAAGATCGTCCTTTAAATCAATTTCATTAAGATAATTAAATTCAAATTTTTGCAATCCACGTTTGATTTCTTCATTAGCGATATATTTCGCTAAGATAGAAATGGATTCTTGATTTACTTTATTTGTAAAATATTCTGCACCTTCAAAAAAACGATTAGCTTCGGATTTTATGGTTGCTCTTTTTTTCTTAATTATCCGCCCGGTTGTTTTTAGATCTTTAATCATTGTGGGATCCATTGGAATTGATTCTGAATTTTGTAACTCCAATCGTGCGAAATGATCAGAATAGATTTTTTTAATAACGCCAATTTCAACGCCTGATTGGTTCAAAATTATTGTGCCACTATCTGCTTTCTCTTTGTTCATAAGTTTTTCTCCTCCGGTCAATGTTATGAAATTTTTGTGCTGGCTTTTGTCACATTTACAAACTAAGATTAATTGAGTGCTCTCACTGATTTACAAATCGAATCTAATATAAACTAAAAAATCTTTCCTTAAATATTTTCTTGATACTTTGAGAGTTTAAAATTGGTTTATTTACAATATATTATCAATCGATTCCTCTGTTTTATCTTTCATATCCTTAAGTTTCTGAATCTTATTTATCGCTTCTTCTTTTCCTCGACCTAGTATTTGGAAATATTTTTGTTGATCTTTAGTTATTTCTGTTGTCTGTAAAAGTTCAAAAGCGAGAGCAATTGATTGAAGATCATTAGATAAATCATGTCTCATATCTTTCGTAATCTGTTTAAGTTTATTGTTTTGTTTTAAATAAAAATCTCGAAACATAATTTGCTCCAATACAATATTGAAAAGTAAACATATAAAATTGAAATATTCTCTGTCCTTTTCAAGAGAATTTGTTTTTTCTTCTAAACCAAATTCTATTAACCCTATAATTTTCTTATTAAAAGTAAGAGGGTAAATCATAACACTTTTTGCTTCCTCTAATTCAGGGTGTATTTTTCGTAAATCCTGGTGTTGAGACCATTTGGGATAATAATAGATTTTCTTTTCAGGGAAAAAGTCCTCTATTTTTGATATGTTTTTTTTATTCTCAAGTTTTGTCCCTATTGAAACATTCTTTATATTTTCAAAATATTGGTTGAATAATTGTATTACAATTATAGAAAATTCTTTCTTTTTTGATAAATGTTCACTAAGAATACTTACTAGACGGTCTATTGTAATATCATTTTCAAATTCTTTCACTAATGATATTAAATCTTCTAGCGTTGTATCTGACATTCTTTGTTTCACTCTGGATTCTTTAAATTCTCCATTCTTAGTTAATATTTTACTGTTTCTGCAAAAAAGGCAAAATTTCTTCCACAGGTAAAGCATATAAAATATTATTATCTCTACCTTTTAACGTTGTAGCTTGAAACATCGCATTATATATAGCTTCTTCCGTTGCTTCTATAGTCGCTCGAAAGATCTTATTTAATATTTTTCCCTCATTAAGTAGCATTAATCCTTTTTCAATCACTTTTTCGTTAGTATTTGATATATTGTTTTTTGTTGAAAAAGCGATAATAAAATCACCACTTCCATTTCCTATATATGAACCAGTTCTTCCGATTCCAATAACAGCTCGTTTAGTTACTCGCTGAAGTTGTCGATGTGTTAAAGGAATATCTGTAGCTATTATACAAATAATTGATCCTTTAGAAGTTTCATTAGTTTTTTGTGGTAATATCTTTTCATTGAGGATGATTTTCCCAATTGGTTTTCCTAGAATTCTTAAATCCTTTAAACGACCAAAATTAGGGACTACAAGAATACCTACGGTATATTTGTTATTATCAAAAATTAATTCTCGTGAACTACTTCCAATCCCACTTTTTAAGCCAAATACCCTCATTCCAGTTCCAGCACCGATATTTCCTTCCTCAAAGATTGTTGTTTTTTGTGCTTGTTTTAATGCTGAAAAAACATCTCTTTTGGATACATGTCGCCCTTGAATATCATTAAGATATCCATCATTACATTCTGTAACAAGAGGTGAAACAGAACCTTGTGTAATTCCTATTTGTTTATTATTTTTAATCATCCAATCTATAATAGCATCCCAAACTTTACCAACATTTAAGGTATTCGTAATTGCAATAGGTGTTTCTATAGTTCCTAATTCATTCAATTGGGGAAGACCTGTTGTTTTACCAAAACCATTCATTATAAAAGAAGCTGCTCTTACTTTATGTTTAAATATATTTTTAGTATGAAGTAGAATAATAGTTATACCTGTTCTTATAGGTCCTTTCCCTACCTTGAGTTTTCCTTCTCCTTTAATTAATGTTTTATGTCCAACAGATACACCAGGTACATCTGAAATAAAATTCTTTTTGGCAGGTGGTATTTCACCTACGTTTAAACCATAATCCCGAAAACGCCTTTTTTCTTGATGTAAATTATTCATTCAATATCCCTTATGATTTAATTATTCGGGTGGAAAGGGGTGTAAAAAGGTCTGGAATTCTATTGAAATGCCATTTGGATCCATTGCAAAGAAGTTATAGATTTGGAAACGTTTAGTTTCTTTTGGTGGGCTCTTTATTTTGACCTCTTTTTTCTTTAAATATTCATACCATTTATCTACTTCTTTTTTTGTAGAAAAGACAAAAGTCACACATACAGTATCTTCGTTTTCCTCTAAGAATTCGTGTTTACAAAAACCAATATAGGATTCTTGAGTTATTTGAAAAATACGACATAAGCCTTGATCTACAACCATTGGGCAACTTAAAATTTCTTCGTAAAATGCTGTCGTTTCTTCAAGCTTATCTGTTTGTAAGAAAGTTATAGTAGAGTTTATGTTTTTCATATAGGACTTTTTGATAATTAGCTATTTAAGTCTTATATTTTATTTTCAGAATCTTGTTTATCTTTTGTAATAAAAAGTTCTTTAAATGGTGACCAAGGTAAATATGGATTTGCTAATATTGCAATGAAGAGCAATAAAGAAAATCGAATGCCTATAAAGAGGTAGAAAAGTAAATCACTTTGCCAATAAAAAGTATTTAAGCCGACGAAAACAAGTACTAAACTTGCAATTAATATTGCTAAAATTGACCAAATATTTTCACGTAATTGTGTTTTTGGAGTTCTAAGTAATTTAATAATAGCAAAAATACCTAACCCTCCGAAAATTATAGGGCAAAAGGAAAAAGAAATTAAATGGATTTGTGGTGTAATTTGTTGAAGAAATATAGAAATTAAATAAATAAATTGTATTAGACTGTTCATTATTCATCCTACTGTTAATTATTATAATTATTAGGGACTTTTTTATTCTTTTCTTATAAACCCTTTTTTTAATAAAACTACTTTTGTGTTTATTCCTGATTTCTTCTGACTTCTTGATTAATCTATTATATATGATAATCTGCAATTTATTCTTGATTTCTTATGATTAAAAAAATAAAACAACCGATTAAATTTTAATGATTTTTATGATACCTTGATTAATTTGTTAAAATGACCTTTTTTAAAGAATTATTGCTTTTCCATAAGAATAATTATCTGTTTTTATCAAAACTTTTAATTGTTTGATTCTTTTTTTCAAAATATACCTAAGATTCTCAATAGTAATAGAAGAGTATCTTGGAGATGATTAAACGTGCCACAAGATAAAAAAGAGATTATTTCTGAAATTGATTATTTACAATTCCAATTCACAAATATTGAAGGACAACTTAAGGGAGTTGAAGTTCCCCAAAAATATGCTGAAAAATATCTTGAAGAAGGCTTGGGTGTAGATGGGTCTTCTTTAGGATTTTTAGCTACCCAACAAAGTGACTTAAAAATTCAACCTGATCTTAATACTCTTCACGTCTTGCCATGGAATGAACGTATTGCTCGAGTTATTTGTGATGTTTATAAAACAGATGGAACTCCATTTTCAAGTGATCCGCGTGGATTATTAAAAAAAGCAATTAACATGGCCAAATTAGATTTCAATTGTGAATTAAAAGCACGCCCAGAAATTGAATTTTACGTTATGGATATGAACGGAGAACCAATTGACATTGGTGGATACATGGATACTCCTCCACTTGATGCTGAAATTAACCTTCGTCGAATCATGGCTGATTTTATGATGGATTTTGATATATTTCCTAAAATCATCCATCATGAAGTAGGACCAGCCCAAATGGAAATCGAATTTACAATGCTAGATCCATTATATGCAGCTGATATGACTCAAACTGTCAAACAAATTATCAAATTAGTTTCTTGGAATACCGGTTATATTGCTAGTTTTATGCCTAAACCATATACTACTGAAGCTGGTAATGGATTACATGTACACCATATGTTGTACAAAAACGGTGAAAACTTATTCAATGCAAGTGGTGGTACACCTTCAGATACTCTTCGATATTTTGTTGGTGGTCTATTAAAACATGTTCAAGGTTTAACTGCTATTTTCAATCCTACCGTAAATTCATATAAACGTTTAGTTCCAGGTCATGAAGCACCAGTCTATGGTTCATGGGGTATAGCTAATAGAACCGCTTTGATAAGGGTACCTGCTTATGAAGAATCCGCCAGAATAGAATATAGGGGTGCTGATACTTCAGCGAATATTTATCTTCTTCTTGCATTATTACTTGCAGCAGGTTTAGATGGTGTGAAAAATAAAATTGAACCTATTGAAGGAACTACGCTTAATGTTGATAAGTTATCTGATGATGAACGTAAAGAAATGGGTATAATAAAAACACCAAACAATCTTAAAGATGCACTTCAAGCCTTACAAAATGATTCATATCTTTGTAATTTCCTTGGTGATGAATTTATTGAATCTTTTAGAACTTCCAAGCAAAAGCAATGGAAAGAATATGTTAAAAATGTAAAAAATCCTAAAACAAATGAAGTAACAAAATGGGAATTTCAAACAATGTTTGAAAGAGTGTAAAAGTAAGGAAAATTATATTGTAGAATAATTATTTTTTCCTTTATTTCATTACTTTTTTGAATACCATTGAAATTAGTATTAATAGTGTGTTATTATGTCAAAAACTGATATGCTTTATATGAAAGATAATTATATCAAAGAATTTCAAGCGAAAGTACTTAAAACATCTGATGATTATCTTGTTCTCGATCAAACTGCTTTTTATCCAGAAGGTGGGGGTCAAGAAAGTGATAAAGGGAGAATTCTCTATGATAAGACCAGCTTTCCTGTTCATAAAGTAAAGAAAAAAAGTGGTGGTGTTCGACATTATATTAAATCGGAAAAACCTTTACCACCTAAAGGAGCTGAAATAACGGGAGAATTAGATTGGGAACGAAGATTTACTCATATGCAGTATCATACAGCTATCCATATTTTAAGTAAAATAATGCAAGAAAAATATGATGCTGAAGTGGTTGGAAATAATATCTCAACTCGTAATGGACGTGCAGATTTTGATTTAGATCGAGCTTTAGAAGATGAAGAATTAGAGGATATTGAAAAAGAACTTAATAAGCAAATTAAAAAATCAATGTCTGTAAGTATTAATTTTATGCCAAGAGCAAAAGCACGAGAATTTTTAGAGAAAAAGGGTTATCAAACATCATATATTGATATGGTACCTGATTTTGTAAAAAATTTTAGAATCATATCTATAAATGATTATGACCATGCTTCTTGTGCAGGTACACATGTCAAAAATACCGCTGAAATAGGTGATATTGAGGTAGTAAAACGCCGAAGTATGGGGAAAAATAAGGAAAGAGTTATTCTTCAACTAAAATAGTCTCTTCTTCCTCATTTTTTAAGTTTTTTCTGGCAAAACTTTTTTGTTTAGGAAAAATATACTTAATGTATACTGATGCATTAAAAAATCGAATTATAATAATTCCATTAATTTGGAGTTTGAGGGCAAATGGTGAAATCTACTAAATATATTGATGAACGATCTGTGTTGAATCTTGCTAAAAGGCTCATTAAAACTCAAAGTATAAGTGGTAATGAGAAAAAATTGGTAACCTTATTAGCAATTGAATTAAAAAAAGCCGGTTTTAATCGAGTCCAATATGATGAGCAAAATTATAACATAATTGGTACATTGCCTGGTCTAAGTAAAGGGATGAGTTTAATGCTTGTGGGACATCTTGATACTGTTCCTGCAGGTGGAATGGAAAAACCTTTTCAAGGTTTAGAAATGGAGGGATCAAAATTTGGAACTAATGGCAAAGTCATATATGGACGTGGAGCCTGTGATATGAAAGCAGCTCTTGCAGCGATGATTTCAGCAGGTGGTGCCCTTAAAAGAGCTCGAGTTCGATTAAAAGGAGGTTTTACCTTTGTTGGCTTAACAAACACAAAAAATGGGCACTCTAAAGGTTTAGAAGATGTACTTTCAAAGTTCGAATTGGATCCAGACTATATTTTATCTTGTGCTCCAACTAATATGAATATCAATGTTGGCCATCCGGGAGAGGCAATATTTGATATCTTAACTTATGGGAAAATGACTAATATTGGTGCTTTAAATAAAGGTGAAAATGCAATTTTAAAAATGCAAAAAATTCTGAAATATCTCTTAAATGAAACCTCCTTACCAGAAGATAAGATATACGGGAAAGCGAATATGTTTGTTAGTTCTATTATATCAAAACCTGTTAGAGCAAATTCTCTTGTCCCAAGTCAATGTAAAGCCAATCTTGTTAGACAATATTTTAAGAATGAGAAACCAGAGGAAATAAAAAAGGAACTATTAGATCTCTTGAAAAAGTATAATTTTAAAGAAAAGGAAGATGTCAAAATCTCCCTAAAAAGATCCTTCCCACCTCTTCAGACAAAAGAAAATAGTGAAATTATTTCTTTTATTCAACAGAGTTATCAAGAAATTATAGATAAAAAAACAGAAATTGGTTTTTGGAAAAATGGAATTAATCTTTCAGAAATATTAAATGTTGATTACCCAATTGTAGGTTTTGGACCTGGTGATGACACATTAATGCATACTGCTGAAGAGCATGTGCCGATTAATCAAATTATTACCGCTGCTAAGATCTATGCTGCTTTAGCAGAACAAATATGTTTGATTAAGAAATCTTAAAGAAAATCCATCACAACCTTTTTCATCTTTTTTAACACAAATTTCAATATTTCA
>JAYEJY010000189.1:0-2796 GCA_034660795.1 Promethearchaeati archaeon
TTTCTTTGCCAATTTAATTTCTTATGGTGAAAGTTTTTTTAGGAAAAGATAGTTTTTTCATAATAACAGATTTGTGGTATTGTTTGCTTTGAAATACGAAGATTTAATCAATAAAGTCAGCCTAGAAAATTTATACCGACATCTTATTTCGATTGAAGGAATTCGGCACCCTATTGATTATCCAGAAGGATTAGATTATACTGCCAATTATATTTTAAATGAATTTAAAAAATATGGATTAAAAACAAATGAAGATACATTTATGCTTGAAGGAAGTAATGCTGTTTTCCGAAATATTGAGGGAACACAAGGTAGCGAAAAGGAAAAACAATTATTGATTTCTTGTCATTATGACACTGATAGTATATCACCTGGAGCAAATGATAACGGCTCTGGTATAGCTGGAATGCTTGAAATTGCCCGAGTATTAGCAAATAATAAAACTGATATGAATATCAAATTTATTGCATTTATATTAGAAGAAGAACACCCTGTTCTTCAAATTAAACTTCGTGAATTATTATGGAATTCTGGTTTAGTTGACGATCATTTTAATTTTTATTCATATCATACTCTGAATGTTTTGAATGAGTTTGATGCATTACGAGAAAAAGGAATTCAGCAAGGACTGACCTTAGCACAAGCTTGGAAATCTGCACAAAAACAATTAACCACTAAATTAACAGATAAGGAAAAAAATTACCTAAATAAATTATGGGAACTACATAAACATATAACCCGCTTAAATTGGATAGGAGAATCTATTTGTGTAGGTAGTACTCAATGGGTAAAAAATAACATCGCTAAGAAAGAAAAAATCCTTGGACTTCTTAATCTTGAAGAAATCGGCTATATATCAAATAAAAAAAATTCCCAGGATTATCCTGCTGGGATAGAACCTTTAGAATATGAAGGATATAGAATCAATAAAGATGAACATATTGGCAATTTTATCGGTATATTTGCTGATAAAAATTCTAAATTTCTAGCTGATCGCTTCTGCGCTTCTTGTAAATTATCTGCTATAGATCTCCCTTATCATAATATTCAGGTCTCTCAAAACTATGATGAAATAGCACAGAATACTATAGACCTTCTACGATCAGATCATGCTCCTTTTTGGCGAGCAAGAATACCAGCAATTTCTATAACTGATACTTTCGAATTTCGGTATCCCTTTTACCATTCGAGTGCAGATACTATAGAACATATAAATTTTAATTTTGTGAAAAAAGTTGTACAAGCAACATTGGTAACTATTTTAGAAATTATATAATAAGTAAAGAGTTTTCTTCAAAAAATAATATGATTCATTTTAATAATAATTACCAATACTGAATTTTCGTGTTTTTCTATTCTTTTGCCGGTAAATTTTCATATTCATCTAAAAATTTATCGCGAAGTTCGAGATCATCTAAAGCAATTTTTGCGCCATCTCGAATAAACTCCTCATCGTCTTTTTTACTGACTTTGCTTAGTACTCTTTTGGAACGTTTTCCTCCTATGCGTCCCAATGACCATACAATCCAGGAGCGAACACGCCAATCAGGTTGTGTATAAAGAATCTTGATTAATTTTTTTGTTGCTGAATAAGCTTCCTTTCCATAATTTCCTAATTGCCAGATATCAGCACAGATCTCTAAGGAGCTTTTATCAGTAGTTAATCTCTTTTTTATGTCATCAATTTTGTTCAGTTTTACACACCCAAAGGAGTCTTGTTCAATTACCCAATTAAAGCTATCTAATTAAAATGTTAGAAATAACTCATCGTTTTTTCTATTTAAAGTAAAAAATGTAGTTTTCATTTTTTCATTGAAAATAGTAATTATTGCTTTTATCAATATTCATCAAACATCTATTGTAATATGCTTTTTTCAAATTTTAAGAATAAATTAACCTTAGAAACCTAGTATTATTCTGCAAAAACGTAATTTATGTGTCAATTCTTATATATTTTGTCGGACATATTATTTTGTAACGGGGTGATCCTGTATGGTTGAAAGTGAGGTTCCTAAAAAGGATGAAGAAAAAAAGATGGAGGACTATAGAAAAGATTATGCTAATATCTTATCTACTCGAAGGAATATTCATAGCGAGATAGAAGAGATTCTAATAAAAAAATTATTTACTATGGTTGAAGAAATTGAGGTCCTTCCATCTGGTGACTTAAATTTTGAACCCTATACATATCATTCTTTAGTCCAGCTCGAAACTTTCTTAGAAAAGAAATTTAAAGATAATGTATTTTCAAAGGAATCTGATAACCAAACTACTGCTTTTCTTCACAAATTGAAAAAAGAACTTGAATTAAGAGAATTTAATGATTAAGAAAAAAATCTAGATTAGAAAATTAAAAAAGCACCTAGAAAGAAGTAAAAAAAAAGGAATAGCTAGTATTCCTTATTTTTGTGGTTTTAATAGAACAATTGTTAAAACAATTGGGGCTATTAACAATACTAGAAAGATCAACCATAACCAAGCATTTGAATGGCCAAGTCCACTTTTCTCTGATTGTAATTCAAAGCTTTCAATTTCAGAATCAGCTGTATTATAATATATATCTGTGGCTCTTATCCATAAATCAACTGTTTCACCGGTATTCCCTGTGATAGTTATTGTTGCAGACCAAACATCTTCTTCTTCATTGTAAGTCATGTTTACTTGAAAAACTTGTCCTCTTATCGTGTACATTAGACAAACTGATTCTAATTCGCTGGCATCCTCAATCGTTGCTTTAATTGTAAAAGAGGAGCTTTGTGTAATAGAATCAGGAATTTCGGTAATGGTAATATTTGG
>JAYEJY010000190.1:0-2768 GCA_034660795.1 Promethearchaeati archaeon
ATCTATTAATTAATAAAAAGTATTTAAAGAATCGCTTATTTATATAAAATCTTATTCAAATAAAAATTTTACTTTATATTATTTATAATGATATATTTGTTTAAAAGATTCAAATTTATTTTTTTAGATAGATTGATTCCCCTAGTAATTCAATGAGATCAACTATCTCAAATTCCATTTCAATATTATTTTTCATGAAACTATAATGACAAGTTGGGCATGTAGTTACAATAGTTTTAATACCTTTATCTAAAAACTCTTTTAATCGTTTTTTTGAGATGTTTGAAGCCAAATCGGGATTAACAATATTAACAACTCCTCCATAGCCGCAACAATTTGTATCAAAACGAGAATAATTTATTTCATTGAAATTTTTTCCAAACAATTTTTTCAGAAAGAAATAAGGTTCTCGTATCACATTCAATTTCCGGACTAGAATACAAGGATCATGATAACTTACAGGGAAAGGAGTGTAAGGATTACCTTTTTCACTTTTTGATCTAATACTAATATCTTTTTTTTCTATTTTTTTGTATAGCCATTCAATTATATGATAGACTGGTATTTCAAAAGCAAGCCCTAATTTTTCTCGATACAAGTTTTTTAATGTATAAGCACATTCAGGACATTCACAAACAATTTCTTTTATTCCATTCGCTTTAAACATTTCTATGTTTGTTTTTGCAAGTTTTCTTGCTTCTTCAAAATCACCCGAATAAATAGCTGGAGCTCCACAACATTTTTGCTCTTCAAAATTTGTTTGCATAGGATTTTCAATTTTTTCACTAATTTTTATTACATTTTTTATTACTTGTGGGTAGTTTGTTTTAGTAACACAACCAGAAAAGAAATAGGTTGAACCTGAATGTAGTTTTTCACGCATTGATTCCGTTATTCGATACTTTTCTTCTGGATATAAACCTTCATTGACATGGATTCTTTCCACAAACTCTGAAATTTCATCCGGAATTGCTTGTTCAGCTAATAGGTCTGAGTAAACATCTTCTAAAAGTTCTCCAACAGAAAAATCAAATGGACACCACATTTGACAAGCATAACAATGTAAACATCCTTCAAAAATAGGCATTAAATTTTCAGGAGTTTTCTCTAAAACATCGAGTTCTAAAAAATAGGCTATTCTTGCTTTAGTTGCAGGTGAATGTGATTCATTTTTTGATGTTTCTACAACAGGACAATCGAAACGACACATATTTGGACAATTCATACAATAAACAAGTTTCTTTAAATCTGCATTGAAATCATCTTTAAAATAGTATTTTTTTCGTTGGCGATATGATTTAAGTAACTCCTTTTTCGTCTTTAAATCAGTTTTTAAAAGTGCTTTAATTAGCCAAGAGTATTTTTGTAATTGTTTAAAGATATTCATTCTTCATCATCCGTGTAAACCTTTCCAAAATACATTTTTCCCGGATTAAGGATGTTATTAGGATCTAAACAATCCTTTATCTTTCTTAAATAGGCCATTTGTTTTTTCCATTCCTCATTCATCCAGTGAGAACGATTAATTCCTATTCCATGATGATGAGCTATTGAACCACCAGAATCAATTGTTGCTTTAATACAAGCATCCCAAACTTTTATTGAATATTCATGATCACTTTCATCTATTGCTTTACCTCCAAAACTAAAATAAAAACAGACTCCTTGTGGATAGAAATGTGATGCATGACCAGTTGCAATAACAGTTCCGGGTACTTTTTTCATTGCCTTTATAACATTCTTATATAATTTTAAAGCATTATCCCACATTACTGAAACTTCAATAGTATCAACTATGAATCCCATTGGAGGATATTTTGATGATTCAGTGACATTAAATCTTGTTTTAAACCAATGATTTACTGGTTTTTCTCCACAATTAATCCCTTTCTCTAATTCACTATAATGAGTTGTAATAGATTCTTCCGTTTTTACCACCTCTTCCTTTCCTTCACAAACAAAAATAGTCATGCATTTTTTCTTTGCTTTTTTCATTTCTGGAAAATGTCTAGCTGTTTCCTCTTTATCATAGATACGTACAACCGCTGGATAAGCTTGCGCTTGTAAAATGGATCGGACAGCTTCAAGTGCATTCTCCATTGAGTGGAATGCATATGAAATCTTAACTCTAGATTCTGGTTTAGGCCATATTCGAACTGTTACTTCTGTAAAAATTGCTAAAGTACCTTCTGAGCCTATTAATAATTTGTCAAATTGTGGACCTACAGAATTTCGTGGGGAGGCTTTGGATCTTATTATTTCTCCAGTAGGTAAAACAGCTTCAAAACTTAGAATCATATCTTCTATTTTGCCATATTTTGTACTAAATTGTCCAGCAGCTTTATGTGCAATATACCCACCTACTGTTGATGTATAGATACTTTGTGGGATATGCCCCATAGTATATCCTTTATGATCTAATTCTCTTTCAAGATTCATTCCATTAATGCCAGTTTCAATTGTGGCTGTGAGGTTTTTTTCATTAATATTTTTAATGGAATCCATTTTTTTCATATCAATCATGATACCACCGTTTATTGGTAAAACTGCTCCAACAACACCGCTTCCACTTCCAAAGGGAATAACAGGTATTTGAAATTGATTTGCAATTTTTAAAAGAGTAGAAACTTCAGTAACGTTTTTTGGCCAAGTAATAAAATCAGCTTTTGCTGGAATTTTTTGATTAAGTGACCATCTTGTCGATATGGGTGAGTAATCCTTACTATATGAAAAAAGATCAATTGATTTATTTGAAACCCTATCTTTGT